>NZ_JAALEH010000150.1:0-8493 GCF_011058195.1 Rhodococcus sp. 14C212
GGCGGGGGTCGACACATCATCGCCAGGACAGTCTCGCGACGTCAGTGACATTCAGGGTCAGACCCCCACCGCACCAGACCTGTCCAGTATCAACCGGACCACTTCATACTCACAGTGACATTCGGCCACCTACGAACTCAGGCGCCGTAGCCGGGCGGGTACAGCACCGACTTGGTCTCGCAGAACGCCTCGAGGCCCTCGGGGCCGTTCTCCCGGCCGATGCCGGAGTTCTTGTAGCCGCCGAACGGCGAACCCGGGTCGAAGGCGTACCAGTTGATGCCGTAGGTGCCGGTGCGCACCCGCGACGCCACCTCGAGGCCCTTGTCGACGTCGGTGGTGTACACCGAGCCGGCCAGGCCGTAGTCGGAGTCGTTGGCGATCTTTATCGCCTCGTCGATGCTGTCGTAGGGGATCACGCACAGCACGGGACCGAAGATCTCCTCGCGCGCGATCGTCATGGAATTGTCGACGTCGGCGAAGATCGTCGGCTCGACGAACCAGCCCCTGTCGAGCCCGGCGGGTCGGCCGCCGCCGAGCACCAGCCGCGCGCCCTCCTCCGTGCCCTTGGCGATATAGCCCTCGACGCGGTCGCGCTGCTTCGCGGAGATCAGCGGTCCGAGTTGCGCCGCCGCATCGTCGGGCATGCCGACGGGGAAGAACGCCGCGGTCGCCACCATCTTCTCGACGACCTCGTCGTAGCGCGAGCGCGGCGCCAGGATGCGGGTCTGGCCGACGCAGGCCTGCCCGGTGTTCATCAGGCCCGACATCACGAGCATCGCGACGGTCGAGTCGAGGTCGGCGTCCTCGAGGACGATGGCGGCGGACTTGCCGCCGAGCTCGAGGGAGCAGCGCTTGAGGTTCCGGGCCGCGATCTCGCCGATGTGCTTGCCGACGGCGGTCGAGCCGGTGAAGGTGATCTTGTCGATGTCGGGGTGCGAGACGAGGTACTCGCCGGTGTCGGCGCCGCCCGGGACGAGCGACAACACGCCCTCGGGCAGCCCGGCCTCGGCGAAGATCTCCGCGACCGCGTTGGTGGTCAGCGGCGACTCGGGCGCGGGCTTGAGGACCACGGTACAGCCGGCGAGCAGGGCCGGGCCGAGCTTGTTGATCATCAGGAACAGCGGCACGTTCCAGGCAATGACGGCGGCGATCACGCCGACGGGTTCGCGCGTCACCCGGGAGCGTCCGAAGGCACCGGTGCGCTCCTCCGTCCACGGGAACGAATCGGCAAGTCCCGCATAGTAGTTGATCGTGGCCAGGGACGGCGTCACCTGCATCATCTGCACGGAGGCGGGCGGCTGCCCCATCTCGGCGGACAGCGACGCGGCCAGGTCGGCGCTGCGCTCCTCGAGCAGCTTGGCGGCCTTGGCGAGCACCTGGGCCCGCTCGGACGGTGAGGTGCGGGGCCACGGTCCGTCGTCGAAGGCGCGACGGGCCGCGGCGACGGCGGCGTCGATGTCCGCCGGCCCCGCGACCGGCACCGAACCGACGCGTTCCTCGGTGGCCGGCGAGAACACCTCGAGTCGCTCGTCGGTCGACGGGGCGACCCAGCGGCCGCCGATGAACAGCTTGTCGTAGTCGGTCATGTTCTCTTTCCTCAACGGTCCTGGTTTCCTACTGGGTCGGATGTCGCTCGGTCGTTGTCGCGCGCGGGGTAGGTGTCGGCGAACCCCGTGAAGCCGTACTGCCGGTGCGGTCCGATCACGGCGACCTCGAACAGTCCGGTGCCGACGGTGTCCGACCCGGCGATCCGGAAGCGTGCGAGGTGGTCGGTGGGACAGAACATCAGCAGCGCCGGATCGATCTCGCGGACGTCGCGGCGCAGCGCCTGCACGACCAGCTCGCCCTGCCACATACCGTGCCGCCAGTCCTGTTCGAGTCCGTACCCGGTGCCGATACCGAGCAGGTTCGGCACCAGCAGTTCGCATTCGACGGTCACCGTCTCGCAGCCGGGCCGGTGGAACGTCAGCGTCGCCCCCGTGACGTTGCGGGTGCCCGGCGCGAACACCAGCCGGTGTTCCGGCCGGCCCAACCATTCGGGTCCGGCGCCGGGCCGGATGCGGATCGCTTCCTCGACCAGCCGGCGGCCGTGGTCGTCCTCCTGCACGATCGTGACGATCGTGTCGTCGTCGAACTGCATCACCGAGTAGATCCAGAAGAATCCGGGCGTGCCCTCGTGGGCCGTGCGTCCGGGCGGCTCGGGTTCACCGACGGGCCGCACCCCCCACGAGCGGTCACGGTTGCCGAGCCACGTGCCCGGGTCCACCTGCCGGGTCCGGCCGTCGACGGTGAGGGTGCCCGACCACCGGCCGGTCTGCACGAACCGGGACGTGTCCATGACGACGCGCTCGAGCCGGCGCAGCCGCTGCGGGGTCTCCTCGGTGGCCGGGACGACGCCGTCGAACGTGAGGTCGAAGGACAGGTCGGTGGTTTCGGGGTGGCCGGGCTCGAGCACCACCCGCAGCCGCCGCAGCCCCTCGAGCACCTCCACCCGCAGCGGGCCGACGGTCGTGTCGGTGCGGTCGGTTCCCAGCGCCTTCGACGCCCGCACGACGAGGTGGTCGTCGCCGCGGCGCAGCACCGCGAAACCGTCGGCCACACCGAGATTCGGGTACTGGCCCATGCCGACGATCAGGAACACGTCGGCGGTGTCGGCGGGGTAGCAGTTGAAGTAGTACCGGTCGTAGAAGTTGCGGTCGGACGTCGCGACGCGCCGGATCGGTTCGGCCGTCTGGTGGACGGGGTAGTCGTCCAGGGGGGAGAGGGAGTTCACGGCGTCGCCCTCTGCCGGTCGGTGCCGTCGAGCAGGGCTTCGAGGGTGGCGCGGTGCATGATCGCGTCGTCGGGATCCTCGGGTGGCTGCGCCTGCCCGAAGTGCACCGCGCGAGTATGGATGCGCAGCATGATGATCGCGTGCTGCAGCGCCGCGTGGACGGTGTAGAAGTGCATGTCGCGCGGGACGTGGCCGGTGCGCTGCGCGTACGCGCGGGCGACGTCGTCGACGCGCAGGAAGCCCGGCAGGCCGGGCAGCCCGGCCGTGGCGGCGATGTCCTCGAAGAACCTGTGCAGGAACGTCATCCAGGCCAGGTCCATCTCGCGGGCGCCGAGGGTGGCCAGCTCCCAGTCGAGCACCGCGACGGGCCGGAAACCGTCGAAGAGGATGTTGCCGATCCGCGCGTCGCCCCAGCACAGGACCGCGGGCGAGCGGTCGTCGGGGCAGTGGGCGTCGAGCCAGGCGAGCGCACGTTCGACGAGCGGTGAGCGGGGACCACCGGTACGGGTCGTCCACTCGTAGTAGGCGCGCTGCCGGTCCAGGTGTGCCCGGACGGCGTCGGTGACGGTGCCGTCCGGTCCCAGCCCCGCGGCCACCGGGGCGACGTCGTGGATCCGGGCCAGCACGTCGACGCACGCGTCCTGCATGGCGGCGCGCTCGGCGTCGCCGGCCTCGGTGACCCAGGAGCCGAAGTTGTACGGCATGACATCCGGTGGCACCCGGCCCGCCACCCGGGTCATGACGAAGAACGGGGCCCCGAGCGGAGCGGGATCGGGCTCGTACCAGTGCACCGCCGGGACGGGGACGGTGGAGTGCTCGCCGACGGCGCGCATGACGCGGGCCTGGCCCTCGAGGTCGTAGGCGGGGAAGACGGGCACGGTGGTGTCGGCGGGGGCGACGCGGGCGACGAGCGGATGGTCGGTGCCGTCCCAGCGGGCGTCGAACAGCAGCGTCTCGCTGGACATGCCGGTGGTCTCGGGGAGGTGAACGTTCTCGACGACGGGGGCGGTGACCTTGGTGGCGAGCCAGCGCCGCAGGTTCTCGCGGACCTGCCCGGGGTCCCGGCGGGAGTCGCGGGGGCGCGCGACCTCGGCATCGTGGGCGGAGCCGTCCTGGGCGCCGGGCGCCGACGCGTCGGGGTCGATGCTCACGTGCTCTCCTTCCGGCCCACCACAGCTGTGACCTCGAACACTAGAACACGTTACAAGTTTTCGGAAGGGTTCAGCCGAGGTGTGTCCCGAACCAGGTGAGCATGCGGTCGTATGCCTGCGCGGCCGCGTCCGCGTTGTACCGAGGTCCGGTGTCGTTGAAGAACGCGTGGTCGGCGCCGGGGTAGGTGACCACCTCGTGCGCCAGATCCGCGCGCTCGAGGGCGGCGGTCGCCGCGTCCCGCGACGCGTTCACCCGCTGGTCGAGTTCGGCGTAGATCGCGAGGACGGCGGCGCGCGACCCGGCGAAGTCGGCGCCGTCGGGCAGCGGCCCGTAGAACGGGACGGCCGCCGCGAGGCGCGGGTCGCCGGTCGTGAGCAGCAGCCACGTCATGCCGCCGCCGAAGCAGAACCCCGCGGCCCCGATGCGCCGGTCGGGCACCCGTCGCGTCAACTCGTCGATGCCCGAGCGCATGTCCTGGGAGAACCGTTGCGGTGGAACGGTACTCAGTGCGGCCGTGGCCTGCGCCGGGTCGGTGAACGACCCCGTTCCACCCTCCTCGGAGAGCAGATCGATCGCGAGTGCCGAGTAGCCCGCCCCCGCCAGGCGCCCGGCCACCGACCGGATGTGGTCGTTGAGCCCCTTGTTCTCGTGGACCACGAGCACGGCGCCCCGCGGGTCCGCCGCCGGCGCCCACGCACCCTGCAGCGTCCGCCCGTCCGGGCCGGGAAACGTGATCGCCTCCGTCGCAACGGCATCGGCGCTGCCCGGCGGCGGCGCCGGCGGCGTCGGGGCCGGGGAATCGGAGGCCGCTCCGGGTGTCGCGGCAGGCGTTGCGGGCGAGCCGTTCTCGTTCGCGCAGGCGGCCAGCAGCGAGGATGCCGCGGTGAGGCCGAGCCCCAGCAGCCCCAGCCGGCGCAGCGCCTCGCGGCGGGTGAGCAGACCGTCGGCGTGGTCCACCGCGATCTCCTCGGCGATGTAGCGCTGGAAAGGCGTCATGGCCGCTCCCGTCCCCGAGGGCAATATCTTCGTATTGTGACCCGACGGGGGCCGCGGTGCGGGCGATTCGCGCCGAAGCTCAGTCCCCGACGGCCAGGATCCCGGCGCCGGTCAGGGTTCCCACGGCCGCGAGCCGCGCCGGCACGATCTCCAGCCCGGCCAGGAACGGCAGCCGCGCGTGCCGGGCCGCGGCCTCGCGCATCGGCCGCC
Organism: Rhodococcus sp. 14C212; assembly: GCF_011058195.1. Taxonomy (NCBI): domain Bacteria; kingdom Bacillati; phylum Actinomycetota; class Actinomycetes; order Mycobacteriales; family Nocardiaceae; genus Rhodococcus; species Rhodococcus sp. 14C212. The sequence continues at coordinate 5,132 of NZ_JAALEH010000150.1, forward strand.
ACATCGGCTCCCCGGCCTGCGCGAACCCACCGCCGACCACCACGAGGTCCACGTCGACCAGCGCCGCGGCCGACGCGAACACCTCCCCGAGCGCCGCCCCCGCACGCCCCAGTGCCGCGACCGCGACGGGGTCGCCCGCGCCCGCGTCGTGGGCCAGCGCCGCCCCGTCGGCACCGGACCAGCCGTGCTCCCGCGCCCACCGCACCGCGGCCGGCCCGCTCGCCACGGTCTCGACGCATCCGACACCCCCGCACGCGCACGGGTCGGCGCCCACACTCGACACCATGTGCCCGATGTGGCCCGCATTGCCCGTCCGGCCCCCGGCGATCCGGCCGCCGAGCACCAGACCGCCGCCGATGCCGGTCGAGACCACGACGCCGACGAGGTCCGTGGCACCGCGGCCCGCCCCGAGCCGGTGCTCGGCCAGCGCGGCCGCGGCCCCGTCGACCGCGAGCCGCACCCGCGACCGCGGGAACAGGCCGCGCACGGCATCGACCAAGCCGAAGCCGCGCGCCCACTCGCCGATGTTGATCGGCGCCACCGAGCCGGCACCGGTGTCGACCGGCCCAGCGCTCGCGATCCCCACGGCCGTCACCTCGGCGCCCGCGGCGACCCGTCGCAGCAGCTCCGCGCATGCCGCCCACACGCCGGCCGCGGGCGTCGGGACCGTCCGCGGTGCGTCGAGCGTGCCGTCGGCGCGGACGCGGGCGGCCGCCATCTTGGTGCCGCCGACGTCGAGGGCGAGCGCGACCATCAGCGCCTGCGCAGCACGAGCACCAGGTTGCTGACCAGGAACTCCCGCACCGCGGGGACCCGCACCAGCCACCACGCCCAGCGCGGGTGGTACCGGGGGAACGCGGCCAGCAGCTCCCCGTGCGGCGTCGAACGCGCCCACCGCAGCCCGTCGCTGCAGCCCACCTCGAACAACGAGACCCCGTACCGGTTCTTCGGCTCCCGGCCGTGCCGGCGGGCGTAGCGCCGGGCCGCGTACTCGCCGCCGAACGCGTGCCACGGGCCGGTCTCGTGCCCACCGAACGGGCCCCACCACAGGGTGTACGACAGCACCGTCAGCCCGCCCGGCCGCGTCACCCGCAGCATCTCGTCGGCCATCACCCACGGCTGCGCCACGTGCTCGGCGACGTTCGACGAGAAGCACACGTCCACCGATCCCGTGCGCAGCGGCAGCGCGAGGCCCGAGCCACGGATCGACCCGCCCACCGCGAGACCGGCCGCGTGCATCTCCGACGGATCCGGCTCGACCGGCACGTAGCGGGCGCCCGACGCCCCGAACACGTCCGCGAAGTACCCCGGCCCGCCGCCCACGTCGACGACGGTCGTGCCGCTCAGATCCCGGCCGGTCAGGCCCGCGTACAGATCACCGACCAGTTCCACGGTGTCGCGCGCGAGCGCCCCGTAGAACAACTCGGGGGCGGACTGCTCGTGCCGGAAGTCGCCGAGCAACCCGACGGACCGGCGCAGGGTCGCGCGCCGGGCGAAGGTTCGAGCCACCGGGGGGACGGGCAGGGTCGGAACAACCACGAGGAGCAACCATAGCGGCCACCGCACCGCACTACCCGCTGGTAACCCTCCACCGCGGGCGGCCCCGCACCCGTTAGTGTGTTCCGGGATACAACCGTCGACGACGAACCACAGGGGGTCGCCACGTGCGCGAGGTTCTGTTGCTGTGCTGGCGCGACACCGGGCATCCCCAGGGCGGGGGCAGCGAACGTTACCTCGAACAGGTCGGTGCCCGGCTCGCCGCGCGCGGCATCCGCGTCACCCTCCGCACCGCCGCCTATCCCGGCGCGCCCGCCCGCGACGAGATCGACGGCATCACCGTCAGCCGTGGCGGCGGCCGGCTCACCGTCTACCCGCGCGCCCTCGCCGCGATCGCCGCCGGCCGTCTCGGCTTCGGTCCGCTGCGCCACCTCCGGCCGGACGCGGTGATCGACACCCAGAACGGCATCCCGTTCTTCGCCCGTCTCGTCGCCGGCGCGCCCGTGACCGTGCTCGTGCACCACTGCCACCGTGAGCAGTGGCCCGTCGCCGGCCGCGTCATGGCCGGGCTCGGCTGGTGGATCGAGTCCGCCCTGTCGCCGCGCCTGCACCGCGACGACCAGTACCTGACCGTGTCGTTGCCGTCCGCCGACGAACTGATGGCCCTCGGCGTCGACCGGGACCGCATCGCCGTCGTCCGCAACGGCGCCGACGCCGTCCCCGCCGGAGTCGAGCCCGGCGACGAGCACACCCGCACCGCGCACCCCACCGTGTGCGTGCTGTCGCGGCTCGTGCCGCACAAGCAGATCGAGGACGCCCTCGCCGCCGTCGCCGCGCTGCGCGACCGCGTCCCCGGCCTGCACCTCGACGTGATCGGCGGCGGCTGGTGGGAGAGGAACCTGCGCGCCGCCGCCGCGGACCTCGGCATCACCGACGCCGTCACCTTCCACGGCCACGTCGCCGAGGACCGCAAGCACGAACTGCTCTCCCGGTCCTGGGTGCACGTGATGCCGTCGCGCAAGGAGGGCTGGGGGCTGGCCGTCGTCGAGGCCGCGCAGCACGGTGTGCCCACCGTCGGCTACCGCAGCTCGAAGGGACTGACCGACTCGATCATCGACGGCGTCACCGGCGTGCTCGTCGACTCCGCGGACGAGCTCACCGACGCCGTCGCCGACCTGCTCGCCGACGCGGATCGTCGTCGCACCCTCGGCGGCAAGGCCCGGGTGCGGGCCGCCGAGTTCTCCTGGTCCGCGACCGGCGACGGGGTGCACGAGGTGCTCGCCGCGACCGCCGCGGGCCGCCGCGTCTCAGGACTGTTCCCGCGCCCGGCGCAGGCCGCCGTGGTGCTCTCGGCGCCGGGCGGACCGTCGCAGGACCAGCAGGCCCACGAGCCCGCCTGCTGACACCGCCACCCACAGCGCGTGCGCGGCGATCGCCGCCGTCCGGTCGTCCGACCGCGTCCCGGCAACCCCCGGCACCCGGTACAGCGACAGCGCGGCATCGGTGAACACCGGCTCGAGCTGCTCGAGCGTGCGGGCCGAGTCGCCGAGGTCCCCGGGCGTGCCGTGCTCGACGAGCACCCAGCCCACGCCATGGGCCGCGAGGTCGGCCGGCGCCGCCCCGGCCAGCAGCAGGCGCTCCACCTCCGCGGCGCCCCGGCCCTCGCCGGCGACGGTGCCGCCGGCGACGATCAGCTCCCCGGACTGCAGCACGTCCGCGCGCAACATCCGGGGTGCCGGATCGAGAACGGGTGCGGCGCCACTGAACTCGAATCGACGGAACATTCCGGCCGGTAACACCGCCACGTCGCCGTCGCCCGCCGGCACCGCCGCCGCGACCCGCTGCCACGCCTCCGGATACTGCAC
>NZ_JAALEH010000151.1:0-8462 GCF_011058195.1 Rhodococcus sp. 14C212
CCGGAATCCGGGCAGCAACGGTTCGACGATCTCCCACAACGCATCCGGCACCAACCGGGAAGACAACGCATCGACCACGACCGTCATCATGCCGCACACACGATCTAACCCATAAGAGACACGCTCTTAACTGCAGGGCGAACCTCAGTTCCCGAAACTTGATCGACGATGCCGCATGTGTGTCGCGGAAGGGGCTTAGCGGCGGCTCGAACAGCTTCCCGGTGGCATGTCACCCCCCGGAGGAGCCCCACCGTGATTGCGCGGCCGGCCTCAGCGGCCATGTGAACCAGCTGGACCGCCTGCGCCAAATCGCGAATGACGTTCAGGGCTTCTCAATAAACATGTGTTCGACCGGCTGAATTCGAACTCACGCGGCGAGCGGTTCGGCAGAATCGCACCGACGTCACGTCCAGTCGGGAGGATCTGCGACAGCTGCGGCTGCAGATGTAGAGCTTCGGCGCTGCGCGACAGAGACGCCTTCTTCGGCGGCGGCAACAAAGATCCGCTGTGACCGCGGACCAGGTAAGTCGACACGGTTACCGCGGTGAACCAGAGCATACGGAGCGGACCGCACCTGAGGAATAGGCTTGAATTGCTCATTCGTAACCCGATTGAATGAGACGAAATCCCAATAGCCCGATATGAATTCGAGCACTGGCATGACTCGGCAGGCGACATAGCATCGTTGTATCAATCGATACGACGACAATGAGGTCACTGATGAGTCGAATGGATGGAAAAGTCGCTTTCATTACTGGTGCCGGCCGGGGGCAGGGCCGAGCACACGCGCTACGACTCGCTGAGGAGGGGGCCGACATCATCGCCCTCGACTGCCCGAGCCAGGGCGCAATCCCCCACCCCCTGGCGACCGAAGACGACCTGAACGAGACCGTGAGATTGGTCGAAAAGCTCGACCGGCGCATCCTGGGCGTCGTGGGAGACGTTCGAAATCAGGCCGATCTCGACTCAGCAGTCGAATCCGGCTTGGCCGAGTTCGGTCGGATCGACGTTGTGGTGGCCAACGCCGGAGCATGGAGCACCGGCCCGTTCTGGGAGATTCCCGAAGAGCAGTGGAGGGACGTTGTCGACGTCGATCTGCTCGGTGTGATGCGCACCTTGAAGGCGGTGACCCCGCACATGATCGAGCGCGGCGCCGGTTCCATGATCGTTATCGCGTCGGTGAACGGCCGGGAGGCGGGGACGAACTACGCGCACTACGTCAGCGCCAAGCACGGCGTCCTCGGCCTGATGAAGGCTGTGGCGCTTGAACTCGGACCGCACGGCATCCGCTGCAACGCGGTGCTGCCCGGTGTCGTCAGAACGCCGATTCTGGACTGGCAGGGCGGGTGGGACCTGATGGCGGGCGGTCCCGGACTGGGAACCAGGGAAAGCATGGAATCCGGCGGCAAGGCGTATGCCCTACTGAAGGACGTCGGAATGCTCCCTCCGGAGGCGACCAGCGAGGGTGTGCTCTGGCTGGCCTCCGACGAGTCGCGCTATGTCTCGGGTCACGAGCTGGTGATCGACGGTGGACACATGCTTCTGCCGGGACTGAACATGGCCAATATCGCTGCAGCGGCCGCCGAGCAGAGCTGACGCCTGGGCGCAAAAGGTCGTCCGGTGTGGGCTCATCGCTACCGACGAGCCCACACCGGTTATCAGTGGCGGGCCCACGGATTCCATGATCTGATCGACATGTACCGGTAACTGTCTATTCACTCGCTTCGAGACCGAATCCGAGCAGTTCCTGCTCGCTCGCCGGGCGATGCTCGACGCCCTCGCTTAACCCGATGCCACCGCCAAGCAGGTGCGTGCCCTCGACATCGCCGAGCGCAACGGCTGCCCACGATCACGCTCGTCGAATCCGGTGGCGCAAATCTTCCCCGTTAGATCGACATCTTCGTGCCCGGCGCACGGACCTTCCTTGAACTCACCCGCCTCACGGCCGCCGGAATCCCGACCGTTTCCCTCGCCTTCGGCAGTTCCACCGGCGATGCGTACGTGCCGAGGATGAGTCAGTACACCGTGCTGGTCAACCTCTGCTGACTCGGAAGTGCCTTCGCACGCTCAGCAGTCGTGTGCCGGCTCCGTTGAAAAACATACTTACCGAGAAAGTTCGCAGAGATTGCCGCCGGGAATACGATCGATCATGAGGCGGCTGATTTCCTGTGCGCAGGCTGCGAAGGCACGAAGTTCGGGCCTCGTCTCCTCCTGATTGAATGCCACAGCGATCTCGGATGGCGTGGCATCGCGGAGCGGAATCGCCCTGAGCGATGGGTCTTCAAGGCCCATACGCCAAGTGCTCCCCGCAATCGGCATGAGAACATGCTCGAACATCAGTGTGAATTTCAGTTCAGCGACCGTCACCGCGGGTGTGCTGCAGGTCTGACCGGGCTCCTGACGAATGTCGTTCAGAAGCCAGAAATCAATCCAGCTACGAGGAACATTGACAAGATCAATCATGGGTTCGTAGAGGATGTCTTCGACAGACAAGCTGCTGGCGTCCGCTAGGGGGTGAGCTTTACTCATGCACACCATTCGGGGTTCGCTGAAAAGCGGCAGAACAGTAAGACGATCGTCGGAGCACGGTGGGCGCACAAGCGCGATGTCAACATTGCCATCCGCCAGCCCGCTGAACTGTTCGTCGAATGTGCACTCATGAATTTTGATTGGTACGCCAGGATGTGCGTCCTTGAATGCCCTCACGATGGGCACGGTCAGTTCTGCTGCTGCAATCTGTCCAGCCATCAGACCAACGACTAGCGGACGCGTTACCGCAGTGTCCCGCACTTTCTCGACCGCGTGATCGAATCTGCGAATAAGGTGCCGCGCTTGATCGAGCAGAACGAGGCCGGCGGGGGTCAGCTCAACTCCGCGGTGCGAACGTTCGAAGAGGTCCACACCGATCTCTCGTTCCAGCCTACGAATGACCTGCGAAACTTGAGGTTGGGCGGTGAAGCACTTCTGAGCCGCGCGGCGAATGCTGCCTTCTTCAGCTACGGCAACGAACATCCTCAGGTGCCGTACGTCCATGTCCATCTACGTGTACTCCTGACTGCCTGGACGACCGTGGCGCTAGCGACAATCATCCCGTCTATGTGACCTATCTTACGGACAGCCGCTTGGGTCAAGCGTGAGGTGGGCCGCGCATCAGTCGGGGTTGCGTCCATGAAGATGGCGTACGAACCGGACCGGAACGAACTGGCCGGCGTGTCGTAACCGGACGAAAGACGGTCACCGCGTGATTTGTGAGTGTGTGTCGTAGCGATTCGATAGGGAATCGCTGTCAGGATCGGTGCCGATGTCTGGAACTGACTCACGCGTGATTTGGCCACCCGTCTGGGTGTGCCGTGCGAAGGACCCGTCGTTCCGGGCGTCGGCACCGGCCCGCTCCGCCTGCTGGCCTGATCAGAAGCCTGTCCGTGCCGAACCGCACGTGACCCATCACAGATATGCCGTCGGGTGGTTCGCCCCGGGCCGGTGCCGCCCCTGACCCACGCACCCGAAGGAGCGCGAAGGCCCATGACCATGCTGGCAGAAAGTGTGGACGCCGTCATCGGCGGCGACACCCACCGCGACACCCATGCACTGGAGATGACCGCACCGAACGGCACAACACTCGCGACACTGATGATCACCAACGACACCGCGGGATTCGCCAATGCGCTGGCCTGGACCGCCGAACATGCACCGGGCCCACGAATCGTAGTGGGGCTCGAAGGCACCCGAAGCTACGGGATCGGGCTCGCGCGGGCATTGAGCACCGCCGGGATCACGGTCGTCGAGGTCGAATGCCCGCGCCGCCGCACCCGGCGACGCGGCAAATCCGATCCAGGCGATGCCCGCCTGGCCGCACTCGGAGTCCTGCGCATGCCAGAACACCGGAAAGCCCTGCCTCGCAGTGACGGGGATCGGGAAGCAATCCGCATCCTGCTCGGTGCGCGACACGAGCTGACCGTCACGCGCACTGCTCAGATCAACCGACTGCGGGCTCTGCTGCTCACCGGCACCGACGAGGACCGGCAGTGGGCGCGGGCCTCGATGTGTGAACGCACTCTGAGTGCGATCAGACGCCGCCGCGGACGCACCGGCGACGACGTCGAAGCGCAGGTTCGGCGACAGGAGGCGCGCCGCCTGGCTCTCGCCATCGGTGAGGGCACACGAGCCCTGGCGGCGAACACACAACAGCTGGCCCGGCTCGTCGAGACCTTCGCCCCGGGACTCCAGGACGTTCTCGGTGTCGGTCCGGTCAGCGGCGGCCAGTTGATCGCGTCGTGGTCCCATCACGGCCGATGCCGGCACGAGGCTGCCTTCGCGGCCCTCGCCGGAGTCAGTCCGGTCCCGGCGAGCAGCGGTCGCACCCACCGTCACCGTCTCAACCACGGCGGCGATCGACAGCTCAATCGGGCACTGCACGACATCCTGCTCACACGGTGGCGGATGTGTCCGCGTACCCACGCCTACATCACCGCAAGCCGTGCACGAGGCAAATCCGACCCGGAGATCCGCCGCTGCCTCAAGCGCTACATCGCCCGGGAGCTCTTTCGTGTTCTGAACGCCTGTGCTGCCCATTGACATACATAGAAGCGTCCTTCGAGAGAGCTACCAACTCGACTCGACGAAAGAGCACGCGATGACCACTGCCCACGATATCGACCTCCGCCAGCTTGTCGAAGACCGACTCACCGGCGCCAGCCCCGACCTGCTGCGCGAGCTGCTGACGATGTTCATCCACGCCCTGATGGGCGCCGAGGCCGACGCCCTGTGCGGCGCGGGCTACGGCCAACGCTCCGACGAACGCACCAACAGCCGCAACGGCTACCGGCACCGCGACTTCGACACCCGCGTCGGCACCCTCGACGTGGCCATCCCCAAGCTGCGGCAAGGTTCGTACTTCCCGGACTGGCTGCTCGAGCGGCGCAAGCGGGCCGAACGTGCCCTGACCTCGGTCGTTGCGACCTGCTACCTGCTCGGCGTCTCGACCCGCCGGATGGAAAAACTCGTCGATACCCTCGGGATCACCTCGCTGTCGAAGTCCCAGGTCAGCGTGATGGCGAAAGATCTCGACGCCCAGGTCGAGGCCTTCCGGAACCGACCCCTCGATCAGGGACCGTACACCTTCGTCGCCGCCGACGCCCTGGTGCTCAAGGTCCGCGAGAACGGGCGGGTGGTGAACGTGCACGCCCTGGTCGCGGTCGGGGTCAACGCCGACGGCTACCGCGAGATCCTGGGGCTGGACGTCACCTCCGCCGAGGACGGCGCCGGCTGGCTGACCTTCTTCCGCGGGCTGGTCGCCCGCGGGCTGACCGGGGTGAGACTGGTGACCTCCGATGCCCACGCCGGCCTCGTCGCGGCGATCGGCGCCACCCTGCCCGGCGCCTCCTGGCAGAGGTGCCGCACCCACTACGCGACGAACCTCATGGCCGTCACCCCGAAGTCGTCGTGGCCCTGGGTGAAGACACTGCTGCACTCCGTCTACGACCAGCCCGACGCGGATTCCGTTCACGCACAATATGATCGGATCATCGATGCACTCACCGAGAAGCTGCCGAAGGTGGCCGATCACCTCGACGCCGCACGGTCGGATCTGTTGGCGTTCACCGCGTTCCCGAAGCAGATCTGGAAACAGATCTGGAGCAACAATCCGCGCCTCAACAAGGAGATCCGCCGCCGAACCGACGTGGTGGGGATCTTCCCGGACCGCACCGCTCTGATCCGACTTGTCGGAGCGGTGCTGGCCGAACAGCACGACGAGTGGATCGAAGGCCGCCGCTACCTCGGCCTCGACGTACTCGCCCGCTCCCGCACCGACAAGCCCGCCGACAGTGTCACCGAGGACACCGAGGAGGTGACACCGGCCTTGACTGCCTGATCCACCGACGAGGAATCACGCGACGACGTCGTACACCACCTCACGGGACTTGACCCCGCGCAGCGCGGTCGGTCTTGGCCCACCGGTGATACTTGATCTGCGTCCGCGCTACCCGATCCCGGGCGAGTTCCGCCCGAGGCCCGGCGCCGGAGTTCACCGACGCGTCTTGCGCCATCGCAGTACCTCCTATCCATCGTCGCTGCCGCCCTTCCCGATGTGTCCGGCTCTCCCGGACTCGCAGTACTACGGCGGCTCCGCCAGCTCCCGGATCGATCGGTGGACAACGCACCCAGCCACCCCGCAGCACCGGCTGCACCACGGTCGTGGCAGATCCGAGAACCTTCCCGTGTTCACTCGCTGTTCGCTCACCGAAGGAGGCACCCGGCTATCTGCCTGCGGCACCCACCGGCGACTACTCCGTAGTCATTCGCCGCCGGCCCCGCCCGGGGAAAGTAACTCGTCCCCCGGAGGGTCTGCCTGCCCGTCACTCCGGCAGACAGCTCACCGCGCCCGCCCCATATCCGCAGGGTTTGGAGGCGGTTATACGTCAAGACAGGTGATGACACCGGTTCCTCGCGTATACCTCTTCGGCATCGCTCGCCGCGCCCACGCCATCCAGCGGTGCTGACGCGACACGGCTTTGTCGGGGCTGCTCCCACCCTCCCGGGCGTCTCCCCGGTTCCCCGGTCAGGCTGCCCCCAGCTACATAGACTCCTGGCTACGGCCAGGCTCAAGGCAAAGGTCTCTCACCTCCGCTCGAACAGCAAGCGCCTCACGGCGCACCGTAACGTCGTAGAGCAATAGGTTCAGGTCGCCCGCGGCGGCGGCGTGTTCGAAGCAGCGCTGCGCGATCCGGTCACGGTAGCCATGCTCGGTGCAGCGCTGCAGGGTCCGCACGAACGTGTTGCGGTGTGCGGGGACGATGCCGATCTCGCCGAGCACGCGACCCGTGTCGCTGACCGAGGTCGCTTCGACGATGCGGGCTGCCAGCAGCTGGAAGAACGCCTCGTTGTCGATCACATCGAACCCGAGGTGCTGCCACGCGGTGTCGATGACCTCGATCAGCCAGCGGGAGCGCTTGCCGGTGATCACCGATGCCCCGCCGGTACCCGCCCCCAGGTCGAGATCGAGTTGCTGCTGGCCGGCAAGAAGTTTCTCGCGGGCGGTCTCGAGCAGAGCGGCGAGTTCACTGTCGGTATGCGCCGAGCCGAGGTGCTCGAGCACCTTGTCTCGGCGGCCTTGCTTGGCTGCGATCTGCTCCGCGGTCGCGCCCGACGCGGTGCGGACTTTGCGGATATAGGCAGCCACAGAGCGGGAGTCTACCGATCCGTTAGTGTGCCATTTCCCGAACCCGCACCGCTTTCACCAGCACAAACGCCGGATCCGTCCCGAGAATCGGCCAACCTGGTGCAACTCAGGCCAGACACCGGACCGGGTCTCCCCCCGGGTGCTGGGGGCGTTGTGTGCCATCTTCGCGTGCGAACTCGAAGACCTGCTCACCTTCACCTATGCGGAGCAGACGCCCCGTCGCGCCGCGACCGGGACGTCGGTGATCGATCTGAACACCGTGGGGCGTCCGCGGCGGGCCCGGATCATCCGAGATGACACGGACTGACGCCGGGAGCGGCACGCCCGCCGGCGGACGACGAGGTCGGCCGCGCAGCCCCGGAGCACACCACTGCGACCGATGCCGGCACTCCACCAAGAAGATCGTGGCCCGCTGGCCCGACGGAGCGATCTGCTACCCCTGCTACTCGGCGGCCACCCGCACCCACGGCACCTGTCCCGGATGTTCGGCCGTCCGGATGCTGCCCGGACGTGACGCAGCCGGCGCCGCCATCTGCGTGGACTGCGCGGGCATCGCCCTCGACCTGCACTGCCACCGCTGCGGGCACGAGGAAGAGCGCTACCGCGCCAAGCTCTGCGCCCGCTGCGCTCTGCGCGAGGACCTCCAGGCGATTCTGCATCCCACCGACGCCCAGGACACCCGCCACGGGCTCGTCGAGGCCCTGAGCTCCGCAGCCCGCCCGCAGAGCATGCTCACCTGGATGCGGGGTCGGCAGGCAGCGGCGCTTCTTCAGGCGCTCGGGACCGGTGAGGTGGAGCTGAGCCACGACGGTCTCGACCTGCTGCCGCCCGGACGGCCCGTCGAACACCTCCGGGCGCTGGCGGTGCACCACGGACTCCTGGCCGAACGAGATCCGCACCTTGCCCGATTCGAGCGGTGGCTCAGCACCGCCCTCGGCCGCCGCGACGGACAACTCGGCCACACACCCCTGACCCACTTCGCCCACTGGCATCATCTGCGCCGGATCCGCCGGCTTCCGAGCCACAACACAGCCGCCGCTGTTCGCTCAGCGAAACAGGAAATCACCGTCGCAGCAGCGTTTCTCGACCACCTGAGCGATCAGGGTGTCGACCTCGAGAGCGTGAGCCAACGACACATCGACGGATGGCTCGCCCTGATGGCGCTCATTGAAAATGCTCAGTCCTGCTCACCGTAAGTGCTCACCCGTGTGGCTCCGCCGATGAGGGCGGGTCTCCTTCGATGCTGGTGGTCTCTGACCACGCACCAGCACCTCGAAGGAGA
>NZ_JAALEH010000152.1:0-8124 GCF_011058195.1 Rhodococcus sp. 14C212
GGTGGGGGGATGCCGGCGGTCGGGGGAAGTCCCAATCGCACACGTTCGTCCTCGATCCGGGCCCGCAGCCGGGGCAACGTCAGCGTGTGTGCGGCCCGAGCTCCGGCATCGAGGCGCTGCGCGGCCGCCGCGCGATCGCCCCGCAGTGCCTTGATCCGGGCGCCGACGGCGTACCGGGCCGCTTTGAACTCCACGGCGCCGCCCTCGGAGCCGAGCAGATAGGCCTCGTCGAGGAGGCGTTCCGCCTCGTCGAGGCGGTCCTGCTCGTACAGCAGCTCGCCGAGCAGCGACTCTGCGAGCCGTGCCGCGAGCGAGTGTCCATCGCCCGGGCTGCGGGCTACCCGCAGCGCCTGCCGGAACCGCTCTTCGGCAGTGGCGATGGCGAGCTGTTCGTGGGCGGCGATGCCGAGGCAGCAGTAGCCGAGCACCTGGGCATACGGTCCCCGGTTGCGGGCGTGGTAGGACGTGGCCCAGTCCTGGAGTCGTTCGGTCGCGTCGAAATCGAACCGGTAGATGGCGGCCATGCTGGCGAGGTTCGCGGCCGCGGACACCACCCAGGGGGAGAGCGAGTCGGTCCGGGCCAGGGCGGGGCGGATCAGTTCATCGATGGTATCGAAGCGGTCGCAGCGGGCCGCTACGACGGCGCGGACCACTCCGACCTCGGCGCGCAGGTCCTCGGTCTCGTCGGTGGCAACGGCGGTGGTGAGGAGGGCTTCGACGGTATCGAGGGCCTTCTCGGCGGGGCGAACGCGGTTCGACAGGATGGTGGTCCATGCCAGCATGAGTTGCAGGCGGGGGCGGGTGGAGAGCACCGCCGGGGGGAGCTTGTCGAGCAGCGCCAGTGTGGACGCCACCTGGGAGTGCTCGAGCAGGCTCGTGCCGTGCCGCTCGACCAGGTCGACGGCCATCTCCTGATCGCCCGCGGCCTGGGCGTGAGTCACCGCGTCGCGGATGACCGCGTGCTCGGCGAACCATTGGGCCGCGGTGCGGTGCAGCTGTGTCACGCGTTCGGGATTCTCGCGTTCGATCCGGCGTTCCAGGTATTCCCGGAACAGGTGGTGGTAGCGAAACCAGGTGCGGTCGTTGTTCACTCGGCGCAGGAACAGGCCTCGGTCCTCGATTTCTTCGAGCAGCGACTGGCATCGAGTTTCGCCGGTGAGCACGGTTGCCAGCTCTGCGGAGATGTATTCGCAGATGCAGGTGGCGAGCAGGAACTCGAGAATTCGGGGTTCGAGGGTGTCGAGGACGTTTTCGGCGAGGTATTCCCCGATGACCTGGTGGCGGCCGGTGATGCCGCGGATCAGGTCTGCCGGATCGTCGCTGTCGCGCAGCGACAGTGAGACCAGTTGCAGCGCGGCCGCCCAGCCGCCGGTCGCGCGGGTCAGGGTGTCGACGTCGTCGTCGGTCAGGGGCAGTCCGGCCAGCTCGACCAGCAGCTGTCGCACCTCGGGTGGGTCGAATCGCAGGGTGGCCGCGTCCATCTCGATCAGCTCGTCGCGCAGCCGCAGGCGGCTGAGCGGCAGTCCGGTGCGTGCCTGGCTGGTCACGATCACCCGCAGGTGCTCGGCATCGGCGTTGTTCAACAGGAACGCCATCGCAGCGACGGTCGCGGGGTCGGAGACTCGGTGCCAGTCGTCGATGATGAGGGCGATGTGTTCCCCGGCCTGCTCGATCTCGTTGATCAGCGCGGTGAGCACATACTGGGTGGCGTCGTCGCCGTACTCCTCGAGCACCGCGGCGAGGTCCTCGGCGAGGGCGGGCCGCACCTGCCGGAGGGATTCGACCAGATGCGCCAGGAGCCACACGGGGTTGTTGTCGTCGCTGTCGACGGACAGCCAGGCCACCTGGATGCCGTTGTCGGCCAGTTCCCGCGACCACTGTGCGGCCAGGGTGGTCTTGCCGAAACCCGGTGGGGCGGTGATGGTCGTCAGGGTGCGCCGCCCGCCCGCGCGCAGCAGTTGCAGCAGGCGCTCGCGGACCACCAGCGGGCGGGTCGCTGTCGGAGGCCGCAGTCGTGTGGCGGGCACCGGTGGGGTCAGTCGGCCCGATCCGGTTCGCCGTCGGCGGCCGGTGCCGGTGGCGGCGCGGGGGTGTGTGGCGCCGAGGGCGGTGGGTTCGCTGGTATCGGGGACCGGTAGCTCGTCCACCGGCAGCCCGTGGCGTTGCTCGACCGCCCGTAGCTGTTCGCCGAAGGCGGCGGCGGTGCCGGTGCGGGAGGTCGGATCCCGGTCCATCGCTTGCGCGATCACCTCGCCGACATCGTCGGGGATGCTGTTGCCGGCGTGCAGGTCCGGTGCCGGGCCGCCGGTGATCCGCAGGAACTGCGCGACCACCGATTCGCCGCGGCGCCGCTCGTAGGCCGCGTGCCCGGTGATCGCACAGAACAGGGTCGCGCCGAGCCCGTACACATCGGCCGAGCGGGACGGGGGTTGGCCGGCGAGCACCTCCGGGGCGGTGAACGCGGGGGATCCGGTGACGGCGCCTGCGGCGGTCTCGAAAGCTCCGGCGACCCGGGCGATTCCGAAATCGGTCAGCTGTGGCTCACCGTAGTCGGTGAGCAGGATGTTCGCCGGTTTCACATCCCGGTGCAGCATGTTCATGCGGTGCGCGGTCTCCAACGCGCCGGCGATCTTGACGCCGATCCCGAGTGCGTCTTCCCACCGCATAGGGCCCTGTTCTCGGATGTGGGTCTCGAGTGAGTTGCGGCGGTGGTATTCCATCACGATGTAGGGCTGACCGGATGCAGTGGCGCCGACCTCGTGGACGGTGACGATATTGGGGTGTCCGGACAGCCGTCCCATGGCGCGTTGCTCACGCAGGAAGCGTTCGAGGTTGTCGGGGTCCGGTTCCGAGGTCAGTACCTTGATTGCCACGGTGCGGTCCAGGGCGGGCTGTCGGCACCGGTAGACGACGCCGAAGCCGCCGCGGCCGATCTCGTGGGCGTCCTCGAACCCGGCCGCGATCAGTTCGGCCACGATGCGCGGCGGGTTTTCCCGCTGTGTGGCGAGCGGATCGATCTCGGCCATCGGTTGCCTCGTCCATAGCCGGTTTGTTCGAATGAACCCATCATATTCCCGGGAGATCTGAGGCGGAGGGATCGTCGAGTCGACGACCGACGGTCTGCGCACGGTGGGAGTGGGTGTGGTCGATGTGCCCCGTATTCGGGGCGGGATGCGCTGGATCTGCACGATCTGGACGGCCCCACCGTCCTGGCACTCCGAGCGCGCCGCCCGCAGGAACAGGAACTGTTCCAGTACTGCGCGAGCGTACCGCTGGCTCACCGCGGGGGATCTGCTCGGCTTGAAGAAGGGCCGGCAGTGGCGGTTGCCGCCGTCGCAGTTCGACGCCGACGCCAAACAGGGTTTCGTGCCCGGCCTGGCGAAGGCGAGCCGGGTGTTTGCCGGCGGTGCGGTGTCGTTGACCGACTGAGCACTCACGCCGAACGTCGACTTGAGTGGGGCGAGCCCGGCGCAGTCGCTCGCCGCCGGACACGTCGTGCAGGTCGTGAGGGTAGTCGGGGCCGGCACTGGGGCCGCGTGGTAGCCCCGTTTGGGCGCCGACGCGCCTGCTCCGTGCCGGATGGGCATGGGTGTGCCGGTGGCGCGAGTCGAAAGTCCCGGTCATCGGTGGCGCTGGTGCCGTATCTACTACCGGTCCCCGCACATCCCGGATGGCGTCACCCACCGAAGGTTCGGGCCGTTGCACCGACTGTATCCGCACCTGTCCGCCCCCGACGGGACGCCCCGGATGTGTCCGGAGGGGCGGTCGGTGTTGTATGTCGTCGGCACTCTGGCCGCGGCACTCGGTGAAGTGTTCGGGGGTTTTCCGGCGGGGATGTGCCCGTGCTACCGAGTGGCGCTGGATCCGGCACAGTCGACGGAGTGGAAGGGCCGTGGGATTATTCGCGCTGACCTGCATAGATGCACCTGTCTCGTTTCCGCATCTGCTGGGGAATGCCTTCCGTTACGCCGTCCGACAGCACTGGCGCCCCTATTCGCTGGTTCGGATCGTCGCGGGCGGGACGGCTGCTATGCCGAGGGGTGTGATCCGGGCGAGGGTGTCGCCGAGTTTGTCGGTGGCGATGTCGAGTTCGTAGCGGTCTTGGAGGTTGAGCCAGAACTGGGCACTGTTGCCGAATACCTTCGCCAACCGCAGCGCGGTATCTGCGGTGATCGACCTGCTTGCCGAGAACGATCTCGTTGATTCGGCGCGGCGGAACACCGATGAGTGTGGCGTGACGGTTCTGGGGATATCGAAGGGTTCGAGGAAGTCTTCCCGGAGAATCTCGCCGGGGTGAATGGGGGGGGTCAAATCTGTGGTCATCGTTGTGTCCTTGGGTGATGGTAGCGGGGGGGGGGTACTGGGTTGAACCGTCGTTCAGTCCAGGCCGGAGCGTGACCACAACGCCGGCGAGTGAGGGGCCCGACAACGACCGGATGTGGCGTGTCCGGCGCAGACATGGTGCCCGTCCGGCCGGCCACCTCACCGACGCCGGCCCCTTGCGTTGAATCGCGGGTGGACGCATGTGTTCAGTGCGCAGGAGGACTGCGAACTACCGGTCTAGTGCACGGACGACTGCACGCTGCCGCCGACGCGCTGGACCATCTCCGGGATGACATCGCGGCGCGTCGGAACACCTTCGCAGAGCATGACCAAGGGCGCCGTCGGGGTGTGGCGACCTGGCACAGGCACCTGCTCCAGGTTCACGCAGCACGACGAAGGGGTCCACGCCGGGCATCGTCCGATCGTTCCTGCGCCATCGTCCAAGACGCAACACTCCCGAGACAGGACGTGACCCGAGTCGGGACAATCCAGAAGTGCTCATGTCACTGGCAAGGCGTCTGCTGTCCACGCCGTCCCGGCTTCTTCGCCGTCGCCGTCGCATCCGTGCGTTCGTGGCAGCCGGTCTGCTGGACGGCCTCGGTGGCGCAGACAGGGCACGCCGAATCCGTGTGCTGTTGCAGCTGGCCGAGCACGGAACCAGCGTGGCGGCCCTGACCGAGGCCACCCGGCGCGGTCAGCTGGGGTATCTGCTGCTCGACGACGTGTTGACCCCCCGCGGGGGCACCTACACGCTCGCCCAGATCTGCGAGCGGACCGGCATCGCCCGAATGGATGTGGAGCGGTGGTTTCGGTCGATGGGCCGGGGGGTGGCGACCGAGGGGTCGGCGGACTACAGCGAGGACGATCTGCGGCTGGCGCGGCTGCTGGCCGAGTATCGTGCTCTCGGTAGCGCGGACGCCGACCTGTTCGCGTTCGCCCGGATCGTGGGTCGCAACACCGCGACCCTCGCCGATACGGCTCGGTCGTTGATCCAGCGGGAGCTCGACGCGGATCCCGACCATCCCGAGCGGGCGCTGCGCCAGGCCCACGAGCTGAGCCGGTTCTCCGAATTTCAGTCCCGGTTGCTCGCTCGCGCCGTCACCACCCGCCTGCGGCAGTCTCTGCGGCAGCAGATCCACGCGCAGGCGATGAACCACCATGATCCCGAGGCCCGGCAGGTCGCGGTGTGTTTCGCCGATCTGGTCGGGTTCACGAATCTGGGGGAGCAGCTGTCCCCGACAGAGTTGGGAGCGTTGGCCGATCGGCTCGATGTGCTGACCACCGATGTGGTGGCCCCGCCGGTGCGGTTCGTCAAGACGGTCGGGGATGCGGTGCTGCTGCTGTCGGCGGACCCGACGGCTCTGGCCACGGTGGCAATGAAACTCCTTGCGGCCGCGCACCAGGAGGCTCTGCCGCCGTTGCATGCCGGGATCGCGTGGGGCACGGCGGTGCGCAGCGCCGGCGATTGGATCGGGCGACCGCTCAACCGGGCCAGCCGCATTGCCTCGGTCGCCGGGCCGGGCGAGGTGCTCGTCGACGACGCGGCGATGCGCCGACTGGATCTTGAGGCGGTAGCGGTCGAGCCGGCCGGTCGGTATCCGTTGAAAGGCTTCGTGGGCGAGCACGAGCTGTATCGGCTCCGGGCGGTGGGAACGCCAGCCGGTGAGACGGGACGCGAGCCCTCCTCGTAGCGGCTGCTACGCCATCACGGCGCAAGGGACCGCCGCAGAAAATCTACTGCGCGGTCTCGGCCACTTTCGTCGACGCCGACGCCGACGCGGCTGGCCGGGGATAGGTGGGAAGTCGGTGGGCAGCGCCTCGGCGGCGCCGGAAAATTCCTGGGGCGTCGGTTGCGTCTCATCGCACTCGTGAGGGCGGGCGCGTGGTTGGACAAGTGCACCCGCATGCTTCTCGATTTGGTCGGTGGGCACGTCGCGTCCACCAGCGGTCGGCGTCTGTGCGGGTACGCTCGGCGATCGCTGCGACCCATCACCTCGTCGGTAGCGAGGTCCTGCTGTCGAGGGTGCGCTGTGCGGGCGGTGCGCCGCTCGCTGAGGTGGAACCGCAGCAAGGAACTCGCCCAGCGCGCGGAGGTGACGGTCGACTCCCAGTGCGGTGCACTCCGCCGATCCGCACAGCCTGGGCCGCGGGGAGCGAGGACACCGATGAAGTGCTGGGCCACCCACGATCTGACCGCCGCCCGCGCACACCGGGTCACCGGAGCCCTGTACGCCGCCGCAGCCCAGGGCCTGCTCACCCTCGCCGACCTGGGCTACCAGGAAACCGGCATCGGCATCCACACCCCACCAAAGCCCCTGCCGACGGCAACACCCTCGACGTCGATATCGCCTGCCGCAACACGCTGCTAACCAGCCTGCGGTGCCTCGGCGAACGTGCCACCGCGCTGCTCACCACCCGATGGAAGGCACTCGACAGGATCACCCTGTGCCCCAAAAGAATCGGTTCCATCATCAAAGCGGCGCTCATGCTCACGCATTTCGAGCACGCAGGCCGCACTGAGAAACCTCAGTGGGTACGACACAATTACCCGGTGTCGGCGAAGGCAGCGGTGCGCGATTCGCCCGAACAGTTCGGGTTGAGCCGCCCAGAAGCAGCCGGTGACCGAGGTGCTGTATAGGAGTGCGGCGCTTGGGTCCGGAAGGTGCATGGTGAGCGCAGATCGGCGAGTTGGTCGGGAGCAAAGGTCCCGAGCGGCGGTGGACAAACCGAGGGAGATCTGGGTTCGGCAGCGTCAGATCGAGTACCTCACGTCTGGTCGTCACTATGATCGCGACCATGTCGGTAGGCGCTTTTTGTTGAACGCTGTGGCGCCCTCGCGTGCATCATTCGATGTAAGAATTTGTGGCACAACCAAATCGACCATGTCAAAAGCCTGCTCAGCAGTTAAGAGGGTGTCTCTTATGGATCGGATCGTCTGTGCGGCATGATGCATGTCGTGGTCGATGCGTTGTCTTCCGGTTGGTGCCGGATGCGTTGTGGGAAATCGTCGAACCGCTGCTGCCCGGGTTCCGGACGCGGCCGCAGGGCGGAGGCCGGGCGACGCTCGACGATCGGGCGGCGTTCACCGCCATTGTCTATGTGCTCACCAGCGGGTGCGCCTGGCGGCACCTGCCGCCGTCGTTCGGCGTCAGCGTCCCGACCGCAGATCGCCGCTTTGCGACCTGGGTCAAGGCCGGGATATTCGACGAGCTGCACTGCCAGGTCCTCGACCGGCTCGGTGCCGGCGGGAACCTGGACTGGTCCGCCGCAATCCTGGACGCAGCCCACGTCCGGGCGAAGGGAGTCTCTGACCGGTCCCAGCCCGGTCGGCCGGGGCAAGAACGGATCGAAGATCCACATCCTGTCCGACGCCGAGGGCGCGGAATCGGCACCAGCGAACGCCTCGGCCGGTACCGGTGGAAGATCGAACGCACCCTGGCCCGGCTGACCGGCTACCGCCGCCTGACGATCCGCTACGAACGCCACGGCGAGCACTTCGCCGGCTTTCTTCAACTCGCCGCCGCGCTGACGTGCTGGAAGAAACTCGCCAAATGAGACATCCTATTAGTTAGAGTCCGCTGTTCTTGATGCCGCCGAAGGGGTCGGTCGGATCGTTGGCGTAGCCGTTGATGCCGACCGTGCTGCCGGCGATGTTGCGGGCGAAGCGCGCACCGCGTTCGGGGTCCGAAGTCCGGACCGAACCCCCGAGGCCGTAGTCCGAGTGGTTGGGCCGACTCTGGATCTGTGCCCGAGTACCGCCCGGGTATCCGGGGGATGGGGTGGGGGCTCGAGAGCATGCGC
>NZ_JAALEH010000153.1:0-7917 GCF_011058195.1 Rhodococcus sp. 14C212
CCACCCACTCCCAGCTCACCCCCACCGAACAACTCGCCGCCGGCGTCACCCCCGGCCAGATCCGCCTCGCCGTCGGCATCGAAGGCATCGACGACATCCTCGCCGACATCACCACCGGCCTCGAGGCCGCCGGCGCCTGATCACGGCCGCACGCATCGATCCCGCCCCGGAAACCGGGGCGGGATCGCGCATTTCGGGACCGAGCGCTACCGCACGGCGACCGGGGCGGACACTTCGCCGAGCGCGCGGAGCGCCGGCACCCCGACCGGTTCGGTCGCGAGCAGCGGCACGACCGCGTAGCGCTCGGCGAGTTCGGTACGGACCTTGTCGATCTGCTCGAGTTCGGCGGCGGCGCGGCGGCGCAGCAGCGGCGCGGTGGGCGCGGCGGCGGCCACGGAGTTGTCGATCACCCACGCCCAGGGGTGAATGCCGGCACGTTCGAGGTCGGCCTGGAGCCCCGCGGCCTCGAGCACAGGAGTGGTCTCGGCGAGGGTGATCAACAGGACCTTGGTCGAAGCCGGGTCCTGCAGGCGCATCATCGGGGTGACGGCGTGCAGGCCCGGGCCCAGCTGCCGGGTGACGTCGCGGTGGTAGGACCCGGTGGCGTCGAGCAGCAGCAGGGTGTGGCCGGTGGGCGCGGTGTCGACGACGACGAACTTGCGCCGGGACTCCTGGATCACTCGCGAGAATGCTTGGAAGACCGCCACTTCCTCGGTGCACGGGGAGCGCAGGTCCTCGGCGAGGGTCGCCCGGCCCTGCTCGTCGAGGTGCGCACCCTTGGTGGCCATCACCCGCTCGTGGTAGGCGCGAGTGGCCTCGGCGGGATCGATGCGCGAGACGTGGAGGTGTTCGACGTCGCCGTGCAGGGTCTCGGTCAGGTGTGCGGCGGGGTCGGTGGTGGTCAGGTGGACCTCGTGCCCGCGTTCGGCCAGGGCCACGGCGACGGCCGCGGCGACCGTGGTCTTCCCGACCCCGCCCTTGCCCATGCACATCACGAGACCGTGCCCGTCCCGCTCGATCTCGTCGATCAGGGCGCGCAGCGGTGCATCCGCGACGTTCGGCACCGCACCGATCTCCGGAGGGAGGTCCGTGCCGACGTCGGCCGTCTCGAACAGCGTCCCGAGGGCATCGAGACCGATCATGTTCGCGGCCTTGAGCTCGATCAGGTCCAGCGGCAAGGGTTTCAGCGCCGCCGGCATGCCCGTCAACGCGGCCTGTTCGCGGCGGTGGATCGCGAGGGCGAGGGGGTCCGTGTCGCCGGACGGCGCCGGCAGGACGCCGTTGACGACGACGTGCTGGCGGCTCAGCCCGAGCGCGGCGAGTTCGCCGTGGGTGCGGTCGATCTCGGCGAGAGCGGAGCGGGTGGCGCGGGCGACGAGCACGAGCCGGGTGCGCTGCGGGTCCGCCAGGGCGTCGACCGCGGCGGCGTACATGGCCTTCTGCTTGTCGAGCCCGGCGAGCGGTCCGAGGCACGACGCGTCGCCCTTGCCCGCCTCGAGGAACTCGGTCCAGTTCCCGGGCAGTTGCAGCAGCCGGATGGTGTGTCCGGTGGGGGCGGTGTCGAACAGCACGTGGTCGAACGACGCGATCTCGCCGTCGGTGTCGGTCAGCAGGGAGGTGAACTCGTCGAAGGACGCGACCTCGGTGGTGCACGAACCGGAGAGTTGCTCGGTGATCGAGGCGATCTCCGCGTCGGGCAGCAATCCCCGCACCGGTCCGACGATGCGTTCCCGGTAGGCGTCGGCGGCCTGCTCGGGATCGATCTCGAGCGCCGACAGGCCCGGCACCGCGGGAATTGCGGTGAGGGCGTTACCGATCGTGAGGCCGAAGACCTGGCCGACGTTCGAGGCGGGGTCCGTCGAGACCAGCAGCACCTTCTTCCCGGCGCGGGCGAGACTCAGCGCGCTCGCACAGGCGATGGAGGTCTTGCCGACGCCGCCCTTGCCGGTGAAGAACACGAACCGCGGCGGGTCGGTCAGGAACGTGGGGGTGGTCATCCGGTGCTCTCCTCGTCCTCGGGTCGACAGCTCAGCAGCAGGTGGAGTCGCCGGGTGTGCAGCAGGCATCGTCCGCGAGATTCAGCATCGTCGCGCCGACGGGCGCCTGCGCGGTGTCGAGTCCCGCCCACGCGGCGAGCTGGGTCCGATCGGGGTAGCGACCGGTGAGCACGGTGACGTCGTCGACGAGCACGAGCGGCAGACCGGCGGAGCCGGCGACCTCGAGGAAGCGCTTGACGGCGGGAGTGTGCGCGAAGGCCAGCGGATCGTTGGCCAGGTTGTGGCGGGTGATGGTGGCACCCTGATCCTTCAGCCACTGCATGTCGGCCGTGAAGGTGACGAGGTTCCGGTCCACGTCGTCGCCGCACACGCCGGTGTTGCAGCACAGGGCCGGTTCGAAGACTGCGATGGTGCTCATGATTTCTCCTGGATCGGTCGGATCAGCGGGTGGGGGAAGCGGGGTCGAGCAGCCGGGCGGCGAGCGCGTCGACACGGGCGGCGATGTCGTCCCGCACGAGGCGCATCCGTTCGATGCCGTCGATGCCGCGCTCGGACGGCTCGTCGGTGTCCCAGTTCTCCACGTACGCCGCGTCGACGCGGGCGTCGCGGGCGTCGCGGCCGAGGGTGACGACGAGGTCGACCGCACGCAGCAGCTGCGGATCGATCGGCTTGGGGTACTCGCCGTCCACCGGTGCGCCGACCTCCTCGAGCGCCTGCACCGAGAGGGCGTTGAGCGCCGAACCCGGTGCCGTCCCGGCGGAGTGCACGGCGATGCGGCCGCCGGCGGCCTTGCGCATCAGCGCGGCGGCCATCTGGGACTTGCCGCCGTTCTTCACGCAGACGAACAGCACCGAGGGTGTGCGCACGTGAGGGTTTCCTTCCGACCGGGCCGGTTCACCGGCTGTTCGTTTGACGCCGTGTTTCGACAACCGTCAATATAGACGCATGCCGAATCAACCGCCGCGCGGGGACGAGCCCTGCTGCCCGCCGCTCAGCCGCGAGCCGCTCACCTCCGATTGGGCCGGTGACCTGGCCCGCATGTTCAAGGCCCTGGGCGATCCGGTGCGCCTGCGGATGCTGAGCCTGATCGCCAGCCACGAGGGCGGCGAGTGCTGCGTGTGCGACATCTCACCGTCCTTCGACCTGTCGCAACCGACCATCTCGCATCATCTGAAGGTGCTGCGGGAGGCCGGCCTCCTCGACTGCGAACGTCGCGGCACCTGGGTGCACTACCGGGTCGTCCCCACCGCTCTGGCACAGCTGTCCGCGGTGCTGTCCGTCGAATCCGGGATCGTCGCGACCTCGTCGTGCACGCCCGCCGTCACCCTCGAGGAGGTCGCCTCGTGACCACCACCAGCGACCACCCGGCCGTGGTCGGCAAGCTGTCCACTCTCGACCGGTTCCTGCCGGTGTGGATCGGCGTCGCCATGGTCGCCGGCCTGTTGCTCGGCCGCCTGATCCCGGGTCTCGGCGACATCATCTCCACCGTCGAGATCGACGGCATCTCGCTGCCGATCGCCCTCGGCCTGCTCATCATGATGTACCCGGTGCTGGCCAAGGTGCGCTACGACCGGCTCGACACCGTCACCGGCGACCGGCGGATGCTGATCGGCTCGCTGGTCCTGAACTGGATCGTCGGGCCGGCGTTGATGTTCGCCCTGGCCTGGCTGATGCTGCCCGACCTGCCCGAGTACCGCACCGGACTGATCATCGTCGGCCTGGCCCGCTGCATCGCCATGGTCATCATCTGGAACGACCTCGCCTGCGGCGACCGCGAAGCCGCCGCCGTGCTGGTCGCGCTCAACTCCGTCTTCCAGGTGATCATGTTCGCCGGCCTGGGCTGGTTCTATCTCTCGGTGCTGCCGGGCTGGCTCGGACTCGAACAGACCACCCTCGACGTCTCACCCTGGCAGATCGCCAAGTCGGTGCTCATCTTCCTCGGTATCCCGCTCCTCGCCGGCTTCCTCACCCGGCACTTCGGCGAGAAGGCCAAGGGCCGGACCTGGTACGAGCAGAAGTTCCTGCCCAGGATCGGGCCGTGGGCCCTGTACGGCCTGCTGTTCACCATCGTGATGCTCTTCGCGCTGCAGGGCGAGCAGATCACCTCCCACCCGTGGGACGTCGCCCGCATCGCCCTGCCGCTGCTGGCGTACTTCGCGATCATGTGGGGCGGCGGCTACCTCCTGGGCGCGGCGATGGGCCTGGGCTACGAGCGCACCACCACCCTCGCGTTCACCGCGGCCGGCAACAACTTCGAACTCGCCATCGCCGTGGCCATCGCCACCTTCGGCGTCACCTCCGGCCAGGCCCTCGCGGGCGTCGTCGGACCGCTCATCGAGGTGCCCGTGCTCGTCGGCCTCGTCTACGTCTCGCTCGCCCTGCGCAAGCGCTTCGCCCCCTCCGCCACCCCCGCCGCTTCGTGAAGTCCGAGAGCCAGGGAGCCGACATGTCCGACCACTCCGACCGCCACCAGCCCGAACTGCTCATGCCGCAGGCGGTACTCCAGCGTGCCGCCGAGCACCTCGCCGACAAGTACGACGGGATCTTCTCCCCGCAGACCGTCGAACGGGTGGTGTTCGAGTCCTATGCGGCACTGCGCCGCACCGCGACCGTCTACACCCACCTGACCGCGCTCGCCCCGCGCTTCGCCGCCGAACGCCTGACCGCACTGGCACAGGCCGAAGGCGCCGTCGCCAAGGACGTTCCGGAGGTGCTGTTCGTCTGTGTGCACAACGCCGGCCGCTCCCAGATGGCCGCCGCCCTGCTCGACCACCACGCCGGTGGCCGCGTCCACGTCCGCTCCGCCGGCTCCGCGCCGATCGCGGCGATCAACCCGGTGGTGGTCGAGGCCATGGCCGAGCTCGGCCTCGATCTCGGCGCCGAGTTCCCCAAGCCGCTCACCGACGACGTCGTCGCCGCCGCGGACGTGGTCGTCACCATGGGCTGCGGCGACGCCTGCGCCGTCTACCCCGGCAAGCGCTACCTCGACTGGACCGTCCCCGACCCGGACGGGCAATCCCTCGAGGTCGTCCGCACCATCCGTGACGACGTCGACGCCCGGGTCCGCGCTCTGCTCGCCGACCTCACCGCCGTTCCCACCGCCTGACACCCGAAAGGTTCCCTCGATGACCACCAAGCCGTCCGTGCTGTTCGTGTGCGTGCACAACGCCGGCCGTTCCCAGATGGCCGCCGGATTCCTCACCGCCCTCGCCGGCGACGCCGTCGAGGTCCGTTCCGCCGGCAGCGCCCCCGCCGATCAGGTCAACCCCGCCGCCGTCGAGGCCATGGCCGAGCTCGGCGTCGACATCTCCACCCAATCCCCGAAGATCCTCACCACCAACGCCGTCGAAGCCTCCGACGTGGTGATCACCATGGGCTGCGGCGACACCTGCCCGGTCTTCCCCGGCAAGAGCTACCGCGACTGGGTGCTCGAGGACCCGGCCGGCAAGGGCGTCGAGTCGGTCCGCCCCATCCGCGACGAGATCAAGACGCGGGTCGAGGCGCTGATCGCCGAACTCGTCCCCGGCGCCGTCCGCAGCTGACCCGACCGCAGGGCGTGTCCCGGCCGGATCCGCCGGTACACGCCCTGCGGCCCGGCCGGGTCGGCCACACTGGAGACCGGGTCGACTCCCACCTTCCCCGCGAACCGAGAAGGGGTGTGCGATGACGGCACTGCCCATCGTCTGGCAACGCCTGGTCAGCCAGGGACAGACGTGCCGCCGCTGCGCCGGCACCGGTGAGCAGGTCCAGCACGCGGTCGGCACGCTCGAGCAGGTCCTGCGCCCGCTCGGCATCGCACCGCACCTCGTGGTCCGCGAACTCGACGACGCCGCCTTCGCCGCGAACCCGGCCGAATCCAACCGCATCTGGATCGCCGGCCGCCCGCTCGAGGACTGGCTCGACGCCGACGTCGGCAGCAGCCGCTGCTGCTCGGTGTGCGGTGACTCCCCGTGCCGGACCGTGGCACTCGGACCGGTCACCTTCGAAGAGATCCCCGAACGACTGATCGTCAAGGCCGCCCTGATCGCCGCGGCGAGCCTGCTCGACACCCCCGGCCACCCCTGACGGCCGAGACCGACGATCTGCGCACAGCGGGCCACGGGTGACAAGGGAGACGATGAGCACGGTCGAGGTGGACATCGTGGTGATCGGGGGCGGGCAGGCCGGCCTGGCCGCCGGGTACTACCTGCGCCGGGCCGGGCTCGAGTTCGTCATCCTCGACGACCGGCCGGGCCCGGGCGGGGCGTGGCCGCACACCTGGCCGTCGCTGCGGTTGTTCTCCCCCGCGGAGTACGCGTCGCTGCCGGGATGGCCGATGCCGCCGTGGCGGGGCGGGTTCCCACCCGCCCGGCACGTGATCGAGTATCTGACCGCGTACGAGCGCCGCTACGGCCTGCCGGTGCGGCGGCCGGTGCGGGTGCGGGAGGTCTCCCGCGACGACGACGGGGAGCGGCTGCGGGTGGCCACCGCGGAGCGGGTGTGGCGGGCGCGGCGGGTGATCAGTGCCACCGGCACCTGGCGGCAGCCGTTCTGGCCCGTCTATCCCGGAGCCCGCCGCTTCGCGGGCAGACAGTTGCACACCGTGCAGTACCGCACCCCGGAGGAATTCGCCGGTAAGGCGGTGGTGGTGGTCGGCGGCGGCAACTCCGGGGCCCAGCTGGTCGCCGAGATCTCGGAGGTCACCGGCACCACCTGGGTGACCACCCGGCCGCCGCGCTTCCTGCCGGACGACGTCGACGGACGCGTGTTGTTCGAGATGGCCTCGCGGCGAGCGATGGCGCTGGCGGCCGGGCGCCCCGATCCGGGCGGTATCACCGACCTCGGTGACATCGTGATGGTCCCGGAGGTCCTCGCGGCCCGGGACCGCGGCGCGCTGGATCCGCTGCCGATGTTCGACCGGCTGACCCGGGACGGCATCTCGTGGGACGACACCGGCGAGAGCCGGCGCGCGGAGGTGATCGTCTGGGCCACCGGATTCCGCCCCGCCCTGGCGCCGCTGCGGCCGTTGCACCTGCGTGGGCCCGACGGTTCGATCGCTGTGGCGGGCACCCAGGCGTTGAAGGAACCCAGGCTGCATCTGCTCGGCTACGGGGACTGGACCGGCCCCGGGTCGGCCACGCTGATCGGGGTCGGGCGCACCGCCAAGGCCGCCGTCGCCGGGCTGGCGCTGGACCTCTGAGCCGGCACCGCGGCCACGGCGGCCGACCGGGAAGCCCGATGAGCACCCCCGGAGTCCGGGTGGCGGACGGGGCCGGAAGCCTCACGGGATGCCGTAGGCGCGGTGGTCGGCCTCGCGGAGCGCGCTCACGTAGTCGCCGCGTCCGCGGCCGGTCCCGTCCGCGCCGGGCGGCACGGCGAGCATCCCCCGGAACTCGCCGACGCTGCGATATCCCTTGCGGCGCATCCACTCGCGCACGCCGTCGAGCAGGGCGGCAGCATACTCGGGACCGTGGCGCAACAACGCCGAGGCGGACTGCACGACGTCCGCGCCGGCGAGCAGGTATTTGATCACGTCGGTGGCGTCCTCGACGCCGGTGGTCGCGGCCAGGTCGGCGCGCACCCGTCCCCGCAGCAACGCGATCCAGGTCTGCGGCAACCGGGTCTCCGCGGGGGTCGAGAGGGTCACGGCAGGCCCCACGGTGAGGGTTTCGGGATCGATGTCGGGCTGCAGGAACCGGTTGAACAGCACCAGCCCGTCGGCCCCGGCCTCGTCGAGGCGCAGCGCCATCTCACCGATCGAACTGAACTGGGGGCTCACCTTGACCGCCACCGGCACGGTGACGGCGTCCTCGACCCGGGCCAGGACGTCGAGGTGCCGTTGTTCGACGTCCCGGCCGCTGATGTGCGGATCACCGGGCAGGTAGTAGATGTTCAGCTCGATCGCGGCCGCGCCGGCATCCTGCATCGACCGGGCGTAGCC
>NZ_JAALEH010000154.1:0-7857 GCF_011058195.1 Rhodococcus sp. 14C212
GCCCCCCGCACCCTCGTCGACATCCTTCGGGCCACCGCCGACACCCACCCGGACGCCCCGGCCGTCGACGACGGCACCGTCACTCTCAGCTACACCGAACTCGTCGAGGAGGTCATCGCCCGCTCGTACCGGCTCGCCGACGCGGGAGTCGGCGCCGGTGACCGCGTCGGCGTGCGCATGCCGTCCGGCTCCAAGGACCTGTACGTGACGATCCTGGGCATCCTCGCGGCCGGCGCGGCCTACGTGCCGGTGGACGCGGACGACCCCGACGAACGCGCCGAACTCGTGTTCGGGGAGGCGATGGTCACCGCCGTCGTCACCGCCGACGGCATCGGCCCGGGCACCGCGCCGCCGTCGCCCGCGCCACAGCTGCGCGGCCCGCGCCTCGACGACGCCGCCTGGATCATCTTCACCTCCGGCTCCACCGGCACCCCCAAGGGCGTCGCGGTCAGCCATCGCAGCGCCGCCGCCTTCGTCGACGCCGAGGCCCGGCTGTTCCTGCGCGAGACCCCGATCGGGCCCGGCGACCGCGTACTGGCCGGACTGTCGGTCGCCTTCGACGCCTCCTGCGAGGAGATGTGGCTGGCGTGGCGGCACGGCGCGTGCCTCGTGCCCGCGCCCCGCTCGCTCGTGCGGTCCGGGATGGACCTCGGGCCGTGGCTGGTCTCCCGCGACATCAGCGTCGTCTCCACCGTTCCCACCCTTGCGGCGATGTGGCCCGCCGAGGCGCTCGAAGCGGTGCGGCTGTTGATCTTCGGTGGCGAGGCCTGCCCGCCGGACCTCGCCGAGCGACTGGCCGTGCCCGGTCGCGAGGTGTGGAACACGTACGGGCCGACCGAGGCCACCGTCGTCGCATGCGCGGCAACCATGGACGGCAAGGGCCCGATCCGCATCGGCCTGCCGCTCGACGGCTGGGACCTCGCCGTGGTGGACGCCGACGGCCGGCCCGTCCCCGAGGGCGGTACCGGCGAACTCGTCATCGGCGGCGTCGGACTGGCCCGCTACCTCGACCCGGCCAAGGACGCCGAGAAGTACGCCCCCATGCCGACCCTCGGCTGGGACCGCGCGTACCGCAGCGGCGACCTGGTCACCCTCGACCGCAGGGGCCTGCTGTTCCAGGGACGCGCCGACGATCAGGTCAAGATCGGCGGCCGGCGCATCGAGCTCGGCGAGGTCGACAACGCTCTGCAGAACCTGCCCGGCGTCGCCGGCGGCGCGGCCGCCGTGCGCAAGACCGCGGCCGGGCACTCGATCCTCGTCGGGTACATCGCCAGCACCGACCCGGGGTTCGACCTCGCCTCCGCGCGCGACCTGCTCGGCGAGCAGCTGCCCGCGGCCCTGGTGCCGCGGCTGGCGCTGGTGGACGAGCTGCCCACCCGCACCTCCGGCAAGGTGGACCGCAACGCGCTGCCGTGGCCGCTGCCCGGCGCCGAGGCCGACTCCGCCGAGGCCCTGGGTCTCGACCCGACCGCCGAGTGGGTCGCCGGGCTGTGGGTGTCGATCCTCGGCACCCCGATCGAGAGCATCGACGACGACTTCTTCGAACTCGGCGGCGGCTCCCTCTCCGCGGCCCAGCTGGTGACCGCCCTGCGTGAGCGCTACCCCGCGATGACCGTCGCCGAACTGTACGACCATCCGCGGCTCGGCTCGCTGGCCGAGTACCTCGACGACCTCGCGCCGTCCGCGGTGGTCGCGCCGCGGCAGGTGGCCCCCGTCCCGCGCCGGGCGCAGCTGCTGCAGCTGGCCGTCACGGTGCCGCTCACCACCCTGACCGGACTGCAATGGGTGACATGGCTGGCGACGGCGAACAACGTCTTCGCGCTGTTCGTCGACCTGCCGTGGCTCGCGCCGGTGTCGTGGTGGTGGGTGGCGCTCGGCATCCTGCTGTTCCTGACCCCGCTCGGCCGCATGTCCGTCGCCGTCGCCGGGACGCGGCTGCTGCTGCGCAACCTGGAACCCGGCACCTATCCGAGGGGCGGCAGCGAACACCTGCGGCTGTGGACGGCGCTGCGGCTGTCGGAGGCCAGCGGCGCGGTGAACCTGTCCGGGGCGCCGTGGATGCTGTACTACGCCCGCGCCCTCGGCGCGCAGGTCGGTCAGGGCGTCGACCTGCACAGCCTGCCGCCGGTGACCGGCATGCTCGAACTCGGCGACGGCTGTTCCGTCGAACCCGAGGTCGACCTGTCCGGCCACTGGGTCGACGGCGACGAGGTCCACATCGGCACCATCCGGATCGGCGCCGGCGCCACCGTCGGTGCCCGCTCGACGCTCGCCCCGGGCGCCAAGATCGGCAAGAACGCCGAGGTCGAGGCCGGCTCCGCCGTCTTCGGCCGCGTCAAGGCCGGCCAGCACTGGGCCGGCTCCCCTGCGCGGAAGGTCGGCAAGGCCGTACATCCGTGGCCCGCCGAGCCGCCGCGCCGCGCCGCGTGGTGGGTGCCGGTCTTCGGCCTCACGTCGGTGGCGCTGGCCTCGCTGCCGATCGTCTCGATCGCCGCCGGCCTCACGCTGGTCGGATGGTGGATCCACGACACCGCCGACCTGACCGACGCATTGATCCGCAGCGCAGCGATCCTGCCGGTGGCCGCACTGTTGACCCTGTTCGTGTTCGCCGCGCTCACGGTGCTGTCGGTGCGCGCCCTGTCCCTCGGCATGATCGAGGGCCACCACCCCGTCCGCAGCCGCGTCGGCTGGCAGGTGTGGGCGACCGAGCGCCTGATGGACAGCTCGCGCACGTTCCTGTTCCCGCTCTACGCCTCGATGCTCACCCCCGGCTGGCTGCGGCTGCTCGGCGCCGACATCGGCAAGGACGTCGAGGCCTCCACCGTGCTGATGGTGCCCAAGTTCACCCGCGTCGCCGACGGTGCCTTCCTCGCCGACGACACCATGGTCGCCAGCTACGAACTCGGTGGCGGCTGGCTGTACATCTCCCGGGCCAAGGTCGGCAAGCGCGCGTTCCTCGGCAACTCGGGCATGGCCGCGCCCGGGCGCCGGGTGCCCAAGTACGGGCTCGTCGCCGTGCTGTCCGCTGCCCCGTCGAAGGCCAAGTCGGGTTCCTCGTGGCTGGGCAGCCCGCCGGTGCGGCTGCGTCGCGCCGCGAACGACGGCGACTCGAGCCGCACGTTCGCGCCCCCGCTGCGGCTCCGGGTGGCCCGCGGCTTCGTCGAGACCTTCCGCCTGCTCCCCATGATCGTCACGTTCGGCATCGGCCTCGGCGTCCTGTTCGCCCTGCAGGCGCTGGCCACCGCGGCGGGGTACGGGCCGGCCGCGGCGCTGAGCGGCCTCGTGCTCATCCTCGCCGGCGCCGTGGCCGGCATCGTGTCCGTGACCGCCAAGTGGGTGGCCGTCGGGCGCATCGGCCGCGAGGAACACCCGCTGTGGAGCTGGTTCGTGTGGCGCAACGAGGTGGCCGACACCTTCGTCGAAACCGTCGCGGCGCCGTGGTTCGCCCGGCCCGCCACCGGAACGGCCGTGATGAACCTGTGGCTGCGGGGCCTGGGCGCGAAGATCGGCCGCGGGGTGTGGTGCGAGAGCTACTGGCTGCCCGAGGCCGACCTGGTGACCCTCGGCGACGGCGCGACGGTGGAACGCGGATGCGTTGTGCAAACGCACCTGTTCCATGATCGGATCATGTCCATGGACACCGTCACGCTCGGCGCCGGCGCCACCCTCGGCCCCCAGTGCGTCGCACTGCCCGCGGCCGGAATCGGAGCCGGCGCCACCGTCGGTCCCGCCTCGCTGGTCATGCGCGGCGACGTCGTTCCGGATTCGAGCAGATGGCAAGGCAATCCGATCGCACCGTGGTCACACCCGAGCGATTGGTCCCCGCAGTGAAGCCGGGCAACGACCCGAAGAAGTCGCGCGACAACGGCAGGACCGCGAAGCCGGACGCCCCGATCGATCCGTACCTGCCGCGCAGCGGCAACCGCGGGTACCGCGTATCGCGGTACGAACTCGACCTGACCTACCGGGTGGTGGCCAACCGGCTCACCGGCACGGCCACCGTCATCGCCACCACCACCGACACACGCGGGAAGTTCGCGCTCGACCTCGCGCCGACGATGCGGGTGACGAAACTGTCGGTCAACGGCTCCCGGCCCGCCAAGTACGCCCAGCGCGACGGCAAGCTCGTCGTCACCCCGGCCCGGAAGATTCCCGTGGGCGGGGTGCTGACGATCGTCGTCCACTATCACGGAACACCGAAACCGATCCGCAGCCCCTGGGGCGAGGTCGGCTGGGAGGAACTCGAGGAGGGATCGCTCGTCGCGAGTCAGCCCAACGGCGCCGCATCGTGGTTCCCCTGCGACGACCATCCCGGCGCGAAGGCCAGCTACCGGATCACGGTCACCGCCGACTCGCCCTTCCAGGTGATCGCGAACGGCACGCTGGTGCGCAGGACGACGAGGGCCAGCCAGACCACCTGGGAGTACGAACAGCCGGAACCGATGGCGACCTACCTGGCCACCGTGCAGATCGGGAACTACGAGACCCGCAGGGTGTCCAACGGGCCGGTGCCCCTCTACGCGGTGCATCCCCCGCGCCTGAAGGCGAACTTCGACCGGGACTTCGGCCGGCAACCACAGATGATGGACGTCTTCTCCCGGCTCTTCGGGCCTTACCCGTTCACGCACTACAGCGTCGTCGTCACCGCGGACGAGCTCGAGATCCCGATCGAGGCGCAGACCCTGTCGATCTTCGGCGCGAACCACTGCGACGGCAGCCGCGGCGAGGAGCGGCTCGTCGCGCACGAGCTCGCACACCAGTGGTTCGGCAACAGCCTCACTCCGTCGCGGTGGCGCGACATCTGGCTGAACGAGGGCTTCGCCTGTTACGCGGAGTGGCTGTGGTCGGAGAACTCCGACGGCCCGTCGGCGCACGTGATCGCCGTCGAGGCGCACCGTGGGCTCGGCCGCAAACCCCAGGACCTCCTCCTCGGCGACCCGGGTCCGGAGCTGATGTTCGACGACCGAGTCTACAAGCGCGGCGCCCTGACCCTGCACGCGCTGCGCCTGCGCCTCGGCGACGAGAAGTTCTTCGCGCTGCTGCGGCAGTGGACCGCCGAGCACCGGCACGGGACCGTCACCACCGAGCAGTTCACCGATCTGGCGGCGCGATTCGCGGACGCACCGCTGCGTCCGCTGTGGGACGCATGGCTCGCCGAGAAGGCTCTGCCGCCGATGCCCGAGCCGTGAGGTGTCAGGCCTGTGCTCGTTCCGGCAGGTGCGCCCGCCACTTGACCAGGACGAGCACCAGGCACGCGGCCGCCGCGACGGCGCCCACGACGAACATGGTCGGGTAGGTCAGGACCGGGTACGTCTGCGACAGGTACACCATGGCGGCGGGCACCGCGAAACCGAGATAGCTCAGCGAATAGAACACCGCGGTGAGCCCGGCGAGGTCGTCGGGGCCGGCGATGCGCTGCACCTCCTGCAGACCCGACACCAGCGCCATGCCGTAGCCGCAGCCCAGGACGACCGCGGCCAGCAGCGCCAGCGGCACGGTCAGCGCCGCGGCCGCGACCGCCGCCGTGACCATCCCCACCACGAGCAGCGTCAGCGCCACCACCACCGCCCGGGCGTTGCGGGGGGTGTCGATCCGGCGGCCCAGCGACTGGATCGCGAAACCGGCACCGAGGGCCACGACGCACAGCAGTGCCGAGAACGCGACCGGCGCGTCGCCGCTGTGTCCGGTCATCAGCGCCGGAATGATCGCGTAGGCCGAGCTCGCGGCACCGAACACCCAGGGGGCGACGGGGGCGATCACGAACAGGAAGCGGGCGTGCCCGGCCGCCGGGATCTTCAGATCCTCCCGCAGCGGGGTCCGTTCCACGTCCGGCTGCGCCGGCCGGGTCTCCGGCGTCCGGAGCAGCGCCGCACCGGCGCCGACGCTCAGCCCGATGTGCACGAGGTAGGTCAGGACGCTCGGCATCGGCGCCCACTGCGCGAGGGCCCCCGCGACCCCGGCCCCGACCCCGAAGCCGGCGGTCAGGCTCATCGCGGCCCGTCGCGCACCGGCACCGGGAGTCGCGCGCGGATCCCAGCGCGGGTCGGACAGTTCCTTCAGCCAGCTGCCGCCGACGGCCATGCCGAGACCGAGGGCGATCCCGCAGAGGATGCGACCGAGGATGAGGAGCGGTGCGGAGTCCGCCCCGAGGGCGAGCACCGCGGAACCGGCCAGGCCGACGAACGGCGCGGGCACCATGACCGGTCGCCGCCCCAGCCGGTCGGAGAGCGGGCCGCCGACGAGCAGGGCCGGCACGATGCCCAGGACGTACGCGAAGAGGAACAGGTCCACGACGACCGGCGCGAAACCGTGTTCGAGCCGGTACATCACGAGCAGCGGCGTGAACTCGTTGCCGCCCCAGGCGACGGTGAACATCGCGGCGGCCACGAGCAGCCACGTCCCGCGCGGGACCGTTTCCGTAAGCGCCGGCAGCCGACCGGGGTCGGTGGTAGTAACGGTCACAGTCGTCCCCCTCCGAGTCCGTGCACCTCACGCATGTGCACCTGAAGCGCCTCGTCGAACGCGTCGGCATCCCCGGCGGCGACGAGATCCGCCAGATGCGTGTGATCGGCGATGATCTTC
Organism: Rhodococcus sp. 14C212; assembly: GCF_011058195.1. Classification (NCBI taxonomy): domain Bacteria; kingdom Bacillati; phylum Actinomycetota; class Actinomycetes; order Mycobacteriales; family Nocardiaceae; genus Rhodococcus; species Rhodococcus sp. 14C212. Next base: position 6,583 of record NZ_JAALEH010000154.1, read on the forward strand.
TGCAGCTGCGCCGGATCACGAGCGACCGAACGCGCCGTCATCCGTCGCTGGCGTTCACGCAGGCTTGCGTAGAAGTTGTCGAGGAGCGGATTGCCGCCCGCCGCGACGATGCTGCGGTGGAAGTCCGCGTCGGCACCGCTGAAGGCGCCGACGTCCCCGCGCTCGGCCAGTTCCCCCTGGGTGTCCAGGCATTCGCGCAACGTGCGCTCGAGCTGTTCCCGCGCCCGCGGAGCCGACGCGACGGCGCGCACGGCGTGCGTTTCCAGCAGCCGGCGCGCGTCGACGACGTGCTCGGCCTCCCCGTCCGCCACCGGGACGACGAGCGCGCCCCGCTTGGGGTACAGGCGCATCCAGCCCTCGGCCTCGAGCCGGAGGAAGGCCTCGCGCACCGGGGTGCGGCTGCACGACATCCGTGCGGCGATCTCCCCTTCGCTGATCAGATCCCCGCCGGGCAGCTCGCCCGAGAGGATCAGCTCCTTGACCTCACGGTAGGCCGACTCGGCGGCTGAATACGACATAGACACAAGATGTATTTATACAGTAGGCGGCCGGTGGGCCGCCACGCGGCCCTGCCGGCTTGCCCACCGCGCAAAGGCTGCCCGCAGTGGGGTGGGGAAAGCCATACTCGGAGGCGATGAAGGGAGCGTGATGAGACCACCGCCGACGTGGGGCGACCGGCTGCACGTGGTTGCGATGGGCAGCGTCGCCGGCGGCGTGGCGGTGTACTGGCTCGACTATTTCACTGCCGGACATGTCAGATCGTCCGACGATGCCGCCTACATCGCGTTCGAGAACGCCTTTCCGGCTGCCGACGGGCTGATGGCCGCGAGCTTCGCAACGAGTGCCTGGCACCTGGCAAGAGGACGGACGGTCGCCGTCCCGTTGGGGATCGCGGCCGGCGGCGCGATGACATTCCTCGGGGCCATGGACACGCTGTGGAACCTCGAGCACGGCAGCTACCGGCACATGACTGCGGAAATGGCGGTCGAGACCGGCATCAACATCATCTCGCTCGTGTTCGGGCCGTGGACGGTTGCCCGGCTGTGGCGGCGGCGCGATCGACTCGCACACGAGACGGATCGGTTCACGAGGTCCGGTCACGGCCGTGAACGAGGCTTCCGCAAGGGAATGGCGGCGCCCCGGAAAAGACGCGGAAATGCCGGAAGCCCCCCAACGAGGTTGGGGGGCTTCCGGTAACGGGTGTTCGGCGGTGTCCTACTCTCCCACACCCTGTCGGGTGCAGTACCATCGGCGCTGGAGGGCTTAGCTTCCGGG
>NZ_JAALEH010000155.1:0-7812 GCF_011058195.1 Rhodococcus sp. 14C212
GGGTTGGGGTGGGACTCGGCGTGGGGATATGACACGGTCGCCGCCCCGTCGAGGCGCCGCGAGTTGGCGGGTCGGTACAGGTTGCGCTTGGTGATGTACTGCACCACTCCGTCCGGCACCAGGTACCAGATGGGCCGGTGGTCACGCACCCGCGTCCGGCAGTCGGTCGAGGAGATCGCCAGCGCGGGGATCTCGACGAGACCGACGGTGTCGGCCGGCAGCTTCTCGAGATGCTCGGCGAGGTGCTCGACGTGCAGGTCGTAGCCCGGACGCGACACTCCCACGAACCGGGCCAGTTCGAACAATTCGGTCCAGTTCTGCCACGACAGGATCGAGGCGATCGCGTCGGCGCCGGTGATGAAGTACAGCTGGGCGTCGGGCATCAGCGAACGCAGGTCGCGCAGCGTGTCGACGGTGTAGGTGGCCTTGTCCCGCTCGATGTCGACCCGGCTGACGGAGAACCGCGGATTCGAGGCGGTCGCAATAACCGTCATCAGATAGCGGTCCTCGGCCGTGCTGACCTCGCGCCCCGACTTCTGCCACGGCTGCCCGGTGGGCACGAACACGACCTCGTCGAGGTCGTACCGGTCGGCCACCTCGCTGGCTGCGACGAGGTGACCGTGGTGGATGGGGTCGAAGGTGCCGCCCATGACACCGACGCGCCGTCGCGTGTCACCGACGCGACGTCGCGGCGCCGGATTCGGGGCGGATGGCTCATGCACGATTGTCCAGCTTACGGGTTCACACCGGCAGCAGGCCCGCCACCACCTGCGCGAGCTGCTGCGCGGACCGGCACTCGTGCATCGTGATCACCTCGCCGTACACCTTCGCCGCCGAATCTCCGGCTCCCCATTGGCCGCGCGGTTCCGGGTTGAGCCAGTGGGCGTGCCGGGCAACGGCCACCATATGCTCGAGGGCGCCGAGATTGGGATCGCGGTAGTTGGTCCGCGCGTCGCCGAGCACGAGCAGGGAACTGCGACTGGTGAGGCTGTGCGCGTACCGCTCGGTGAACACGCCCAGAGCGTGACCGTAGTCGGAGTGGCCGTCGTAGGCGATCAGCTCGGCCTCGCGCAGCATCCGCGACATGGCGGCCCCGAGGTCGGCGCCGGCGGAGAAGTGGTGGGTGACCTCGTCGGTGCTGTCGATGAACGCGAACACCCGGACGCGGGAGAACTGCTCGCGCAGGGCGTGCACGAGCAGCAGGGTGAAGTGGGAGAAGCCGGCGACCGATCCGGAGACGTCGCAGAGCACCACCAGCTCCGGACGGGCCGGGCGTGGCTTGCGGTTGACCAGGTCGATGGGCACCCCGCCGGTGGACATCGACTTGCGCAACGTCCGGCGCAGGTCGATCGCTCCCGCGCGGGCCCGCCGCCGGCGCGCGGCGAGCCGGCTCGCCAGCAGCCGCGCCAGCGGGGTGACGCTGCGGCGCAGCGCGGTGAGCTCGGCGTCGGTGGCACGCAGGAAGTCGACCTCCTCGGCGAGCTTGGGCACCCCGTAGGTGGCGACGCGGTCTCGTCCGACCTGTTCGGCGGTGCGGCGACGCGTCTCGCGCTCGACCATGGCCCGGAAATCCGCCACTCGGCGCGCCGCCGTGCGGCGCGCCACCTCGGTGGCGTACTCGGTGTCCTGATCCCGCTCCTCCGGGCCGGCGTTGCCGAGTAGGCCCTCCAGGATCTTCGACACCAGCGTTTCGGGCGACACCTGGCGCAGCGCCTGGTACGCCGAGAACGACGGTCCGTTGCCCGACGTGTACTGCCCCAGCTCCTCGACGATCTGCGCGGTCAGCAGCTCGACGAGCTCGAACGCCTCGGCGGAGTCGTCGGCGAGCATCTCGGCGATCAGGTCCCGCAGCGCCTCGAAGTCGATCTCGCCGTCCGGGGTGCGCGGCAGCGCCGGATCGATCCCGCCGGCCTCGCGGCGCCCGACCGCCGCCGGGAACCACAGGTCGAACAGGGCATCGAAGGTCGGGCGGTGAGTGGGCCGGCGCAGCAGCGCGCACGCCAGCCCCTCCCGCAGGGCGTCCCGGTCGAGCAGATCGAGCACCGACATGACCCGGCCGGCATCGACGGTCTCGGACGGTCCTACGGGAATGCCGCGGCGGCGCAGTGCCTCGACGAACCCGACGAGGTGGCCGGGCAGGCCGTGCGGCGCCGACGGCCCCTGGTCCCGCACCGGCGGGCGTGCCCCGGCCATGTCAGTTCAACCGCAGCTCGGCCGCGGCCCGCAGCTGATCGGACTGGTGTTTGAGGATCACCCCGAGCGTGGCCCGCACGGCGGCGTCGTCGAGGGTGTCGAGGCCCAGGGCGAGCAGCGTGCGGCCCCAGTCGATCGTCTCCGCCACCGACGGCAGCTTCTTGAGCTGCATGCCGCGCAGCACCCGGACCGTGCGCACGAGCTGCTCGGCGACCGTCTCGGGCAGCTCCGGTACCCGGCTCGCCAGGATGCGGCGCTCGAGGTCGGCGTCGGGGAAGTCGAGGTGCAGGAACAGGCAGCGTCGCTTGAGTGCCTCGGACAGCTCCCGCGTCGCGTTCGAGGTGAGCACCGTGAAGGGCTTGCGGGTGGCGCTGATGGTGCCGAGCTCGGGCACGGTCACCGCGAAATCGCTCAGCACCTCGAGCAGCAGACCCTCGATCTCCACGTCCGCCTTGTCGACCTCGTCGACCAGGAGCACCGTCGGATCCTCCCGGCGGATGGCGGTCAGCAACGGGCGCGGGAGGAGGAACTCCTCGGAGAACACGTCCTGCTTCGTCGCGTCCCAGGAATGGTCGGTGCCGGCCTGGATCCGCAGGATCTGCTTGGCGTGGTTCCACTCGTACAGCGCCCGCGACTCGTCGACACCCTCGTAGCACTGCAGCCGCACCAGCTCGGCGCCGGAGGTCTGCACCACCGCCCGGGCGAGCTCGGTCTTGCCCACACCGGCGGGGCCCTCGATGAGCAGCGGCTTGCCGAGGCGGTCGGCGAGGAACACCGCGGTGGCGGTGGCCTTGTCGGCGAGGTATCCGGTCTCGGCGAGGCGGTCGATCACCTCGTCGACGTCGGCGAAGATCGGCGGGGTGGTCGGCAGCGCACGGTCCACGCTGTGTCCTTTCGTCGGGGCCGGCCCTGTCGGGTCCGGGTCTCGTCCGGTCCGGGTCTCGTCGAGCGCTGTCGCGAACCCTCAGGCCGGCCGGGTGTGGCCGTCGCCCCACACCACCCACTTGGTGGAGGTGAGTTCCGGCAGTCCCATCGGGCCGCGTGCGTGCAGCTTCTGGGTGGAGATGCCGATCTCGGCCCCGAACCCGAACTGCTCGCCGTCGGTGAACGCCGTCGAGGCGTTGACCATAACGGCTGCGGCGTCGACCCGCGCGGAGAACTCCCGGGCCGCCGCGAGGTCGGAGGTGACGATCGCCTCGGTGTGGCCGGTGCCGTACCGGTCGATGTGCTCGACGGCCGCGTCGAGGTCGTCGACGACGGCGAGCGCGACGTCGAGACTCAGGTACTCCTCCGCCCAGTCCGCCTCGGTGGCCGGCTCGAGGCCGGGCAGGTCACCGTGCACGGTGACGCCGTGGTTCTGCAGCACCTGCAGCAGCCGGGGTACGGCGGTGTCGGCGACGGCCTTGTCCACCAGAATCGTCTCGGCGGTGTTGCACACGCTGGGCCGGCGGGTCTTGGCGTTGACGACGATCTTCTCGGCCATGTCCAGATCGGCCGACGCGTGCACGTACACGTGGCAGTTGCCCACGCCCGTCTCGATGGTGGGCACGGTGGCGTCGCGGACGACGGCGGAGATCAGGCCGGCACCGCCGCGCGGGATGACGACGTCGACGAGTCCGCGTGCCTGGATGAGGTGCGTGACCGAGGACCGGTCCGCGCTGGGCAGCAGTTGCACGGCGTCCTCTGGCAGCTCCTGCGTCGCGAGGGCGCCGCGCAGGGCCTCGACGAGGGCGGCGTTGGAGCGGGCGGCCGACGACGACCCGCGCAGCAGGGCCGCGTTGCCGGACTTGAGGGCCAGGCCGAAGGCGTCGACGGTGACGTTCGGCCGGGCCTCGTACACCATCCCCAGGACGCCGAGCGGCACCCGCATCTGCCGGATCTCGAGGCCGTTGGGCAGGGTCGAGCCACGCACCACCTCGCCGATCGGGTCGGGCAGCCCCGCGACCTGCCGCAGCCCCGCCGCGATGCCCTCGACGCGGGCCTGCGTCAGCCGGAGCCGGTCGAGCAGGGACTCCTCGGTGCCCGCCGCGCGGGCGGTCTCGATGTCCTCGGCGTTCGCGGCGAGCACCGCGGCGGACGCGGCGAGCACCGCCTCCGCGGCGGCATGCAGGGCGGCGTCCTTCTGCGCGGTGGTGAGCAGGGCGAGCCGGCGGGAGGCGACGCGGGCGCGACGGGCCGCGGCGTGCACGGCCTCGCGGGTGTCCCCGGCACCGGTCGCCCGGACGTCCCCGGAAACGGTTGCAGATGAGTCAGGGGTCACGGCAGTCATGGCCCCCAGACTAGTCCGCGCCCGGGCGGATCCGGGCAGCCCGGTCCCCCGCGTCAGGGCGGATCAGCGCAGCCCGGTCCCCCGCGCCAGGGCGGATCAGCGCAGCCCGGTCCCCCGTGCCAGGGCGGTGTCCACCAGCGTGGACAGCAGCGTGCGGTATTCGAGACCGCTGGCCTCCCACATACGCGGATACATCGAGATCGACGTGAACCCGGGCATGGTGTTGATCTCGTTGATCACCGGCCCGTCGTCCGTGACGAAGAAGTCGACGCGGGACAGGCCCTGGCAGTCGAGGGCGCGGAAGGCGCGGACCGCGAGCTCACGGATCCGGCCGGAGACGTCGTCGTCGAGCTTGGCGGGCACGTCGAACTCGCACACGTCGTCGAGGTACTTGGTGTCGAAGTCGTAGAACGCCTCGTGATCGCCGGACGGGTCGGGCATCCGGATCTCGGCGACGACACTGGCGCGCACGTCGCCGTCGGGGAACTCGAGCACGCCGCACTCGACCTCGCGACCGACAATCGCGGATTCGACGACCACCTTCGGGTCGTGGCGGCGGGCCTTCTCGATCGCCGCGTCGAGCGCCGCCCAGTCCGCGACACGGCTGATCCCGATGGAGGAGCCGCCGCGGGCGGGCTTGACGAAGACCGGGAGGCCGAGGCGCTGCTTCTGCTCCTCGGTGAGCGTCGCGGCGCCGGGGCGCAGCACGACCTGGAATCCGACGGGCAGACCCTCGGCCGCGAGCAGCTTCTTGGTGAACTCCTTGTCCATCCCGGCGGCGCTGGCGAGCACGCCGGGTCCCACGTAGGGAACGCCGGCGAGCTCGAGCAGCCCCTGGATCGTGCCGTCCTCGCCGTAGGCACCGTGCAGCACCGGGAACACGACGTCGACGGAGGCGAGCACCTTGCCGAACTCGCCCTCGTCGAGGGCGACGATGTCACCGGCCCGAGTGGGGTCGGCGGTGAGCACCAGCGCCGATCCCTCCGCGTCGACGGTCGGCAGCTCGCGGCCCGCCTTGGCGAGCCGTTCCGGATCCGTGTCGGCGAGCACCCAGGCGCCGTCGGTGGTGATGCCGATCGGGACGGTCTCGTAACGCTGCGGGTCGAGGTGGCGCAGGATGCTGCCCGCCGAAACGCAGGAGACGGAATGTTCGTTGCTGCGGCCGCCGAAGACGACGGCCACCCGGATACGGGGTCTGCTCACGGCACAAACCGTACCGGTGCGCCCGCCCCGGTAGATACCCGAGTCCTGCTCAGCACCGGGAGAGCGCGCGGTCGAGATCGTCGAGCAGGTCGGCGGTGTCCTCGATCCCGCAGGACAACCGCACGAAGCCGGCCGGTACGGGATCGCCCCAGCGGGCGCGCCGGTCGGCGGTGGTGTGGATGCCCCCGAAACTGGTCGCGGCGGTGACGAGCTCGCTCGCCGCGACGAACCGGTGGAACTGCTGTTCGCCGTCGAGCCGGAACGTCACCAGCGGCCCGAACCGGCGCATCTGTGCCGCGGCGACGGGGTGGGCGGGATCGTCGATCAGACCGGGGTATCGGACGCCGCGCACGGCGGGATGCTCGCGCAGCATCGCCGCCGCGGCGAGCGCGTTGACGCACTGCCGGTCGAAGCGCAGCCCGGCAGTGCCCAGGCTGCGGTGCGCCAGCCACGTCTCGAACGGGCCGAGAACCGTCCCGGAGAGCAGGCGCTCCCGGTCGAGGACCCGCACGAGTGCCCCGTCGGCGACAGCGAGGTACCCCATCAGCAGATCGCTGTGCCCGCTGAGCGATTTCGTGCCGCTGGCGACGACGATGTCCGCGCCCAGCGCGAGCGGCTGCTGCCCCAGCGGGGTGGCGGTGGTGTTGTCCACCAGCAGCAGGGCGCCGGCCGGCCGGCACAGCGCCGCGGTGGCGCGCAGGTCGACGACGTCCAGTCCCGGGTTCGACGGGGTCTCGGCAAGCACGAGCGCGCCCTCGCCGGCGCCGGCGAGGACAGCGCGGAGACTGCCGTCGCCGAACTGGGCGGCGGTGAGTTCGTGGACCGTGATCCCGAGGGGCTCGAGGCGTTCCCGCGCGTACTCGCGCACCTGGTAGTACCCGTCGGCGGGGACGACGACGGTGCCGCCGCCCCGGGTCAGCGCCCGCAGCGCGACGGTGACCGCGGACATCCCGGACCCGACGACCCGGGCCGCGGCCGCCCCCTCGAGCGCGGCCAGCGCGGATTCGAGGGCACGCCAACCGGGATTCGAGGCGCGGGCGTAGGTGTCGGTCTCCGTGCCCTCCCGGCCGAGCTGGTAGGGGGCGGCGAGGACCGGACCGGGCTGCAGCGGATCTCCCGGAACATATTCGGCAGCAACAGCTTTCACACAGCGTGTGGAGTCGCCCGGCACGGTCTCACTCCGGCTTGATCCGGCGGCCGAGCAGCAACCCGATCGCCTCGGGCACCGACATGCCCTCGTAGCAGACGCGATGCACGGCGTCGGTGAGCGGCATCTCCACGTCGTAACTGGCCGCCAGCGCCCGGACGGAGGTGCACGACTTGACCCCCTCGGCCACCTGGCCGTGCGTGGCCTCCTGGGCGCTCTCGAGCGTCCCTCCCCTGCCCAACCGCTCCCCGAACGAACGGTTACGCGACAGCGGCGAGGTGCACGTGGCCACGAGGTCGCCGACCCCCGCCAGCCCGGCCAGGGTGGCCGGCTTGGCACCGAGGGCAGTTCCCAGCCGGGTGATCTCGGCCAGCCCACGGGTGATGATGGAGGCGATCGTGTTGTCGCCGAGGCCGACTCCGGCCGCCATGCCGCACGCGAGCGCGATGACGTTCTTGCACGCGCCGCCGATCTCGCAGCCGATCACGTCGGTGTTCGTGTAGGGCCTGAAATACCCTGTTGCACAAGCTCTTTGAATCTCTAGCGCCCGGGTGGAGTCGGAACACGCGATCACCGTGGCGGCAGGCTGCCGATCGGCGATCTCGCGGGCGAGGTTCGGCCCGGACAACACCGCGATGCGGTCGTGTTCGGCGCCCGTCACCTGGGCGATCACCTGGCTCATCCGCATGAGGGTGCCGCCCTCGATGCCTTTCGCCAGGCTCAGCAGGGTCGTGTCGGAACCGATGTCGTGGCGCCACGCCCCGAGATTCGCGCGCAGCGTCTGCGACGGCACCGCGAGGACGAGGAAGTCCACTCCGTCGAGTGCGACACGGTGATCCGCGGTGGCCCGCAACGTCGAGGGCAACTCGACGCCCGGCAGATAGTCCGGGTTCTCGTGCCGGGTGGCGATCGTCTCGGCCACCTCCGCGCGCCGCGCCCAGATCGTCACGTCCGTTCCGGCCTCCGCCAGTACCTTCGCGAAGGCCGTCCCCCACGACCC
>NZ_JAALEH010000156.1:0-7663 GCF_011058195.1 Rhodococcus sp. 14C212
GCGTGGCTGACCGGCTACCGCCGGCTGACGATCCGCTACGAACGTCACGGCGAGCACTTCGCCGGTTTCCTCCAACTCGCCGCCGCGCTGACCTGCTGGAAGAAGCTCCCCAAATGAGACATCCCCTAAGCGTGCCCGACGACGGTGAGATGGACGGGCCACTCGTTCGCCCACCTGCATCCGATGACCGCTGGACATCAAGCCTCTGCTCGATGATCGATGAGTGTTGTGTGCCGGTCGCAACCATCGCCTGGCGGAGGCCACATCTCTCAAGCTGATGCAATCGGCGCGACGAGCCGATTGTCGAACTTGCCGGCCGCGGTACGATGGATTTCTGGCGCCTCAGCGACGAACGGGTCGGGTCGTATGTGCGTCCCCCGCCGGTGGAAACCGTGGACAGATAGGAGTTCACGGCGGGGTTCGAGGAGGTGGTGATGCCGCCGCGCGGAGCGCTTGATGGTTCTCGGGGACCCTGCCCCAAGGATCGTGCCATTGACCGGCGTGGGCGCCGTCAACGATCACCGTCGCCAGTCAGCCTGGCCAGACACGACATGATGAGATCGCATTTGCCGAGAACGCCGAGGTGATCTGTCGGCGCATCGGTGACCGAATGCGTTCGACCTTGACGGCAGTTACGGTTCAAGGGTCGTGTTACGCACTCGTCCCGTCGCCGCGTCCCCGAAGGCTTCTTCATAGCCGGGCGGATCTTCTGCGGTTCGCGCGAGAGCCGATGCCTGACAAGGGTGGTCAGCGGCTGCGATGAAGTCTGGTTCAGCAGAAGACAGCGGAATCGTTTAGCGGTGAACCGATTCGATCGTTCGCCCGATGAGCCGCGTCCGAGCGAGACGTGCCGCACCTTCTGGCGATCTCCGGTTATCTCGAGGAAGTCAGCAGACTCTGCCTTTACGACTGAGACCGAGACTCGAGCTGCGTGCGCACTCGGTGCTTCTGGATCTTGCCGGTGCTGGTCTTGGGCAGTCCGTCGACCACGACAACGCGTTTCGGTACCTTGTATCCGGCCAGGTGCTCTTTCGCGAAGCTGCGGATCGCGTCGTCGGCGATTGTTCGCCCGGGGACCGGGACCACTACTGCTGTCACGCTCTCGCCCCACCGGTCATCCGGCATCCCGACGACCGCACAATCGGCCACGTCCGGATGGCCCAGCAGGGCTCGCTCGACCTCCACAGAGGAGACGTTCTCCCCTCCGGACTTGACGATGTCTTTGATCCGGTCGGTAAACCACAAGACGCCTTCGTCGTCGAGGTAGCCGACGTCGCCGCTGTGAAACCACCCGTGCGTGAAGGCAGCCGTATTGGCCGCCTCATTGTTGCCGTAGCCTTGCATCGCCTGCGGGCCGCGGTAGACAATCTCGCCTTCCTGCCCGCGCGGCAGCAGCTCGCCGTTCGGCCCCATGATGCGCACGTCGGTTGTGATGACGGCGGTGCCCCATGAGACATTCTTGTCCCACTGGTGCGACGGCCACTGCATCACCGACGGCGGGATGAACTCGGTCTGGCCAGATCCGAGCACGACATCGGCGTTCGGGAACACCTCGCGCACCTCATCCAGACGCTGCTGACTCATCGGAGCCATGGCATAGATCGCCATCCGTACGTTCTCCCTGCCGGGCGCTCCCTTGCCCGCCGCGTCCACCAGCTGACCCCACATGACCGGCAGCAGCATCAAATGAGTGACTTGTCTGGTGGCGAGATCATGCAGAAGTGCATTCGGATCGAAGCTGCGATGGAGCACCACGGTCCCACCCGTAAGCAGCACCGGCAACGTCAGACAGTTCAGGGCAGTGACGTGAAATAGAGGCAGCACGATGGGGAAAACCGAGCAACTATTTCCCCGTTCGTGTCGAAATTGCACGCAAGTACTCAGCGCGGCCATCATCACTGCAACATGGCTGGTCAGGACGGCCTTGGGACGCGAGGTAGTACCGGAGGTGTACAGGCACTGGGCGATATCTCGGTCCTCAACTATGACCTCGACCGGGGGAACCGTCGCGTCTATCAGCGCCGCGAACGGCATCACCGGGATGCCGGCGAGCTCGGAGCGCGGACTGTCCGCACGTGCCGTCACGACGCGTTGTACCGACGATGTCGTCGGGAACGCGGCAAGGGCCGTTTCGAGCAGTGCCACGAGCGATTCCTCGACGACAACCACGGCCGGACGGGCGTCGTCGAACTGAAATGCCACGCCCTCGGCCGTGAGACCGGTATTGACCGGCATGCACACCGCGCCGATCTTCGCGCAGCCGAAGAACGTCACCAGGAACTCCCAGCAGTTGGGCATCATTATCGCCACCACGTCGCCCCTGTGTAGACCGAGGTCGAGCAGTCCAGCGGCGGCGGCGTTCGACCGGGCCTCCAGTTCGCTGTAGGTCAGCACGGCGTTACCGTCGACGACCGCTGGTCGGTGCGGGAACTGCTGCGTCGCGCGTGTCGGCAGATCACCGAGGCAGACGCGCTGCACGAGATTGATGGTCAAGGGCGCGACACCACCGAGTTCCGGACGCAGGGACATCGTTCTCACTCCTATTCGTCAGGGAGGCTCGATTGACCGGGCCCTCATCCGAAGTCTCGTGTCCGAGAGTTACCGAAGCTAGACATCATTTGAGTAGCACCCGATCTGGGTTTCCTATCACCCAACGACCTCTGCGTTATTGACGCGCACAGTGCTCAGCGGGCAGCGTCAACAGCACATTCAGCCGCGAGCTGACACCCCCGAAAATTGCTGGGGTCGATTTGATCCCCGGAACACAGTCATTCTTAGGCGCCTGCGCCGCGAGCACGGACGGAAACGGAGCCAGACATGTCGATACAGACCGACCCGCACCGAGATGCCACCCAGCCGAGGTCTACCGACTTCGATGCGGTGGTCGTCGGCGCAGGTTTCAGCGGGTTGCGGATGTTGCAGGAGCTGCGTGGCCTGGACCTGTCGGCACGAGTGATCGAAGCCGGCTCCGACGTCGGCGGAACGTGGTACTGGAACCGCTACCCCGGAGCCCGCACCGACAGTCAAAGCTGGGTTTACGCTTACTCTTTCTCCGAGGAGTTGCAGCAGGACTGGCGGTGGCGCGAGCGGTATCCGACCCAGCCCGAAACCTTGTCGTATTTCGAACACGTGGCCGACCGGTTCGACATGCGGCGCGACATCGAATTCGACACGAGGGTCGAGTCGGCCGTCTTCGACGACGCCAGCACCACCTGGACCGTCACCACCGACCGGGGGCAGAGTTACACCTGCCGATACTTCATCACGGCCACGGGACCGCTGTCGCAGCCCTACCTGCCCGATTTCGACGGGCTCGCCGATTTCGAGGGCCAGTGGCTCCTGACCGGACGGTGGCCGAAGGAGGGCGTCGACTTCGCCGGCAAGCGGGTCGCCGTCGTCGGTACCGGGGCCACGGCGGTGCAGATCATTCCCCTGGTCGCGCGTGAGGCTGCACAGCTCACCGTCTTCCAGCGCACCCCGAGCTGGGCCCTACCCGCACGCAACGACATCCTCACCGACTTCGAGGACCGCGCGATCAAGGCCAACTACGACGCCATCTGGGAGCAGGCGCGCCAGCACTTCTACGGCTTCCCCATGGACCTCGCCGGGCGTACCGGGTCCGACGTTACCCCGGAAGAGCAGCAGCGGATTCTGGAACGCGCTTGGGAGATCGGGGGGTTCGGATTCCTCTTCGAGACTTTCGACGACATCCTCGTCAACGACGAAACGAACAAGATCGTCTCGGATTTTGTCCGGAACAAGATCCGTACGGTCGTCGAGGATCCGGCCACCGCCGAACTGCTCTGCCCGAAAGACCATCCGATCGGCAGCAAGCGGCCCCCGCTCGGGCACTACTACTACGAGACTTACAATCGCGACAATGTGCGACTCGTGGACGTGAGCACGACCCCGATCAGTCGGATCACGCCCAAGGGGATCCGGGTCGGTGACGACGAGTACGAGGCTGACATCATCATCTTCGCCACCGGATTCGACGCGGTGACCGGGACCTTGAATCAGATCGACATCCGGGGCCGCGACGGCGTGGAGCTGCGCTCCAAGTGGGAGCGCGGACCGCGCACGCACCTCGGGATCGGTGTGGACGGTTTTCCCAACATGTTCATGGTATGCGGACCACAGACACCTTTCGCCAATATCCCCGTTGTGGCCGAGGGGATCGTCGAGTGGATCGGGACTGCCCTGCAGCACATGCACGACAATGGGATCGAACGGATGGAGGCCGAACCCGGCGCGGTCGAACAATGGCGCAAACACCTCGACGACATCGTCAACGCGACAGTTCTGGTCAGGGCCGAGCGCATCTGGTGGCTCGGAGACAACATTCCCGGAAAGCCGCACGCGGTGTTGTTCTACTTCGCTGGCGCCGGAGCCTATCGACAGGAATGCCAAGCCTGCATCGACGAGGGCTTCGAAGGCTTCACTCTGACCAAGACATCGTGACCGAGCAACAGGAGAACAGCATGGGTACCGCTCTTCCTAATGCGTTGAAGGACAGCTACACCGCGATGTCCGCTCGCATGGCAGCCAATCCGGAGATGGACATCGCGACGCTCCGCAATATGCTCGACAGCCTGGAGTCCCTCTCGGCCGAGCCAACCGATGTCACGTACGAGAGCATCGACGCCGGAGGCGTGTCCGCCATCCTCGCCAGGCCAGCTGGCGCAAGCAAGGACCACATCCTGGTGTACGCCCATGGTGGAGGCTGCGTGACCGGGTCCGCAGCCAGCCACCGCAAGCTTGCCGCGCACGTCGCCAAGGCCGCCGGAGTCCAAGCGATCATTCCGGACTATCGACTGGCGCCGGAGTTCCCTTTTCCCGCCCAAATCGACGACCTCATCGCCGTGCACAAGTGGTTGCGTGCGCAGGGCTACCGGCCGGAGAACACCGCTACCGCGGGCGACTCGGCGGGGGGAAACCTTGCTATCACTACCGTCCTGAAGCTGCGCGAGCTCGGCGAACCGCTGCCGGCCGCCATAATCGGCTTCTCCCCATGGCTGGATATGGAAAACCTGGGCAAGACGATGGAGAGTAACGCCGACAGTGAGGCCCTGGTCTCCCGTGACGTCAGTGAGCTGATGGTCTCGCTCTACCTTGGTGAAACCCCGCGGACCGAACCGCTCGCCAACCCGTTGTACGCCGATCTGGACGGGTTGCCGCCCGTCTTCGTCAGCGCGGGTGACGCGGAAACGCTGCAGGACAATGCCGAACGGTTTCATGACAAGGCACGCGACGCGGGTGTCGACGTGACGCTGGAGATTCAATCCGGCCAACAGCACGTCTACCTCTTCATGGCCGGCAAATCCGCCGAAGCCGACACCACGATCGCCCGCGCGGGTCGGTGGCTCCGCGATCGGCTCGGCCTGACGAGTTAGACGACCGCAGCAGGGGCCGGACGAACGGCCGGCAGGCTCGACCGGCCCCTGCTCGGCTGCCGCCTTCCGCCACGCCGGGCACCTGCTGGTAGTCGATCAGTGATCGACGCAGACAGAGAGGAATCACCCACATGGTGATGTTCACCGAGGAACACATCGCGTTCCGCAAGATGGTCCGCCAGTTCGTGGACAAGGAAATCCAGCCGTACGTCGACGAGTGGGAAGCAGCCGGCGGTTTCCCGGCACACGAGCTGTTCTCCAAACTCGGCGCCCTCGGCCTGCTCGGTCTCGAATACGACAGCGCCTACGGCGGGCAGGACGCCGATCACCTGTACACGGTCGTCCTGCGTGAAGAACTCGGCCGGATCGACGCCGGCGGAGTCGCCATGGCGATCGGAGTCCAGACCGATATGGCCACCCCGTCGCTGCACCGCTTCGGAAGCGAAGAACTCAAACAAACGTATCTCGCGCCCGCAATCGCCGGCACGGCGGTGTGTTCGATCGCCGTGACCGAAGCCGACGCCGGATCGGACGTCGCACGGCTTCGCACCCGCGCAGTGCGTGACGGCGACGACTGGGTAATCAACGGGTCGAAGCTGTACATCACGAACGGAACCCAGGCGGACTGGATCTGCTTGCTCGCCCGGACCTCCGACGAGCCCGGCGCGAAGGGTTTCTCTCAAATAGTGGTACCGACCGACCTTCCGGGCTTCGCGGTGTCCCGCAAGCTCGACAAGTTGGGAATGCGGTCTTCCGACACCGCCGAGCTGACGTTCACGGATGTGCGGGTCCCCGTAGCCAATACCATCGGTGAGATCGGGCGTGGCTTCCAACAGCAGATGACCCAGTTCCAGAACGAACGCATGAGCGCGGCCTACGACCGGGTCGGCGGCCTGCAGCAAGCCCTCGACCGGACCCGCGACTACCTCAAGCACCGGACTGCGTTCGGCAAGGCGCTCATCGACAACCAGCACCTCGCGTTCCGGCTCGCCGAGCTGTATGCCCGTCTCGATATGCTGCGGCAGTACAACTACGCCTGCGCCGAGGCCTACATGCGTGGCGAGGATACGACCCGCTATGCGACGGTG
Organism: Rhodococcus sp. 14C212; assembly: GCF_011058195.1. Lineage (NCBI taxonomy): Bacteria > Bacillati > Actinomycetota > Actinomycetes > Mycobacteriales > Nocardiaceae > Rhodococcus > Rhodococcus sp. 14C212. The sequence goes on from NZ_JAALEH010000156.1 coordinate 6,482, forward strand.
GCCAAGCTCGAGATCGGCCGGCTCTCCCGGGAGGTGGCCGCGACCTGTCTGCAGTACCACGGTGGTCTCGGCTACATGGAGGAAACCTGGACTGCCCGTTTCCTTCGGGACATGGCCCTGACGTCCATCGGCGGTGGTGCCGACGAAGTGATGCTGCAAGTTCTCACCAAGCTCGACGACCTCCATACCTGAGGTGTACGAGAGGATTGCCGGGAGTATTGGGGCCTTTTCTGGCGCATCGTTTTAGCGCGCGATGGGGCTTAGAGCTTCGCGGAGGCACTGCCGGGCTCCGGCTCGTGGCCGCAGGGGCGAGCCGCGCGAGGGTCGATCTGATTTCCCGGTGTCATGCAATCTGATGGAGACGTCGGTCGGGTGCCCGCTGTCGACGATACTGTAGGGGTACCTCATCGAAAGGTAAGCAGCCGTGCCTTCCTCGGTAGTGCCCGGTCCGGATGAATTGGCATAGCGATGGCCGATGTCGATCCGTCCGCGACGCAGCGTGAGGTGTCAGGTTCGGTCGTGGCGGAGCTCGCGGCGGCCGGGTTCGAGGATGCCCACGAGATCGGCCGGGGTGGTTTCGGCGTCGTCTACCGCTGCACGCAGACCTCGCTGGACCGGACGGTGGCGGTGAAGGTCCTCACGCCGACCTCGACGAGCAGTATCGGGCGCGGTTCCTTCGGGAACAGCGCGCAGCCGCGCAGACTGACCGGCCATCCGCACATTGTCAATGTCCTGCACATCGATATCACCGATCGATGCGGCCGCTCGATCCGTGGCTGGGGCATCGCCCTCGGGCCGTCCACCAAGCTCCCGTCGACGGCCGGACTGTCGCTCCGACGGCGGCATCGGCGACGCGCGGTGCCGGGTGGAGTACGCGCACCGTGGTCCTGTGTCTTATGCCGTGCACACCCATGTGCGGGTTCCGCTCGGAGTGGTTGTCGTTTCAGGTAGCGGCCGCACCGGAAGCACGTCGGCGCCGGACACCCGTACACGCGACCTACCTCCACATCCCTTCCCGACGCGATCTTGATGGATAATCGTGCTTATCCATCATGGACAATCACGAGTTGCAGAATACGCGAACCCATGACGTCCAACATCTTTGGACGCTGTAACACGTCCATGCCGGTCGCTCGCGAGCCTGCTGAACTGCGGCTCTGTTCCCCCGACCGGTGCGCCCCG
>NZ_JAALEH010000157.1:0-7385 GCF_011058195.1 Rhodococcus sp. 14C212
GTGGGGCACGAAGGTGGGGGACGGTGGGGCGCCCGGTACCGCGGCCGACGCACGTCCGGGAACGCCGAACGGCGCGTCCCGTGGCGGGACGCGCCGTTCGTGAGAACTCGCGTGGAAGTACTGTCGCGCTACTCCTGCTCGAAACGCCGGCGGAAGCGGTCCTCCATCCTCTTGCTGAACCCTCCACCGGACTTGCGGCCGCCGCGGGACCTAGCATCCCCGGCAGCGCGGCTTGCCCCGCGGGGACCGTCACCGACGCCTGGACCGCGCTTGCCTCCGAGGAGGAGCAGGACCCCCGCGCCGAACATGACGATGAATCCGACGAGACTGATGATCGGGAACCCACCCGGCTTCACCGGGAGGGCGACGCCCGCGATCAACAACGCCAAACCCAGTGCGAACAACGCGCCGGCCTGGAGCCGACGCCGACTGGACGCCATCCCCATCCGGCTTCCCCGGACGGTAGAGGCGAACTTGGGATCCTCAGCATAGAGCGCGCTCTCGATCTGTTCGAGCATGCGCTGCTCGTGCTCGGAGAGTGGCACGGTACCTCCCCCGGCACTAAAACGGTGGCCGCCGGATCTGCGGTCCAGATCGACGGGGGGCCGACTTTGACGGCCGCCTGGCTCAATAATACGAGCACATCCCGGCGGGGACCACCAACTGGGGATTCGAGTTCGATCACGGTTCCGAAGGTCCTGCGTATGACGGACCGACGACCCTGGCCCGGGCCGTCGAACGACCCGGGCTGCCCCCTGCACCGATCATGCGCTGCGCCGGTCGTCCCCCGACCCCGAATTCCCGGATGCCGAACGGTCGTCCGCGCCCGTCAGGTAGTCCTCCACCTCGTGGAGAAAGCGGCCCACCTCGTCGTAGAAGCGGCTCGCCTCGTCGGCGGGCACGGAGCGCGTGACCCCCGCCTCGATCGCCGCGCGGGTGTCCGAACGATCGGCGAAGAAGTCCGCCCAGGCGGCGAACTCCGGCTCCGCGCGGGCCATGAGCACCCAGGCGTTGCGGGTGCGGGGACGCCGCGCCGGCCGGTGCACCGCCCGCAACTCGGCGCCCGCGAGCACGGCGCCGGCGCCGCGCAGGGCGGCGAGGTAGGCCAGGTGGAATCGCTCGGACGGTTCCGGAGTGCCGGCGGCCGCCGACAGCAGCTCGTCGGCCCGGTCGAGCAATGTCGCGGCGCGGGACGATACCGGGCGGGCGGCGCAGTCCGATCGGCCGACGGCCCGCGGGCCGGTCGCACCCGACTGTGCGGTTCGTGACGTGATCATCACTCCGAACACCTCCTGCACCCCGCCGGGGCACCGGCCGGGTCACGGCCCCGGCGATCCGGCGATGTTCGCTTCCCTCGAACATCGCCGGATCCCCGGTATCGAACATCCGTTCGACGTATTCAATATAGCTGCACCTACCGACACGTCGTCAAGGGAAGGCGGTCCAGTCCCCGTCATGAGTACGGATGCGACCCCGCGGGGCGCGGCGCCGATCCTCGTCGATCTCTCCGCTGCCGAGTTCCGCGCGCGACTGCCCGAGGTGCTGCCCATCTACGTGGCCGCCATGCGATACCCGCGCGGCACCGAGTACCACCGCGCACCCATGTGGTCCGAGCACTCCGCCCGGCCGGGATGGAAGGCCGTCGCGGCGGCGCTGCCGGACGAACCGTCGACGCTCGTCGCGATCGCGTACGGCTATCGCGGGTCGCCGCACCAGTGGTGGAATCAGCAGGTGCGGACCGGGATGCGCCACGCCGGCTACCCGCCGGAGACGATCGACGCCGTCCTCGGCGACTATTTCGAGCTGACCGAACTGCACGTGCGGCCGAACGCCCAGGGTCACCGCATCGGGGAGGCGCTCCTGCGACGGTTGCTGAGCGACCGCCCCGAGCGCACGGTCCTGCTGTCCACGCCCGAGATAGCCGGCGAGGACAACCGGGCCTGGCGGCTGTACCGGCGATTCGGGTTCCGCGACGTCGTCCGGCAGTTCCGGTTCACCGGAGATGCCCGCCCCTTCGCCGTCCTGGGACGGGACCTTCCGCTCGAAGGTCCGTAGCGTGGGCGGGGTGATCGATGCCGTTGTCGTGGGTTCCGGGCACAACGCCCTGGTGAGCGCGTGCTACCTGGCCCGGGCCGGCTGGTCGGTGGAGGTGCTCGAGAAGGACACCGTGCTCGGCGGCGCCGTGTCGACCGTGGAACGCTTCCCGGGCCACGCCGTCGACCGCGGCTCGTCGGCCCACGTCATGATCCGGCACACCGGCATCGTCGAGGATCTCGAGCTCGCGTCCCACGGCCTGCGCTACGTCGACTGCGATCCGTGGGCGTTCGCGCCCGCCCCCGAGGGCAGCGACCGTCCGGGCATCGTCTTCCATCGTGATCTCGACCGCACCTGCCGATCCGTCGAGGCCGCATGCGGAGCGCGCGAGGCCGACGCCTACCGCCGCTTCGTGACGGTGTGGGGTCCGCGCAGCGCCCGGGTGATGCGCTCGTTCTCGGTGCCGCCGACCGGCCGGCACCTGCTTTCGTCCTTCTGGGGCCTCGACACCGGCGGTGGCGGCAGCGACCTCTCCCGGCAGTTCCTCGCCACAGGCGATGCCCTGCTCGACGAGTACTTCGACGACGAGCCGCTCAAGGCCGCCCTCGCCTGGTTCGGTGCCCAGTCCGGCCCCCCGATGTCCGAGCCCGGCACCGCCCCCATGGTCGGCTTCGCCGCACTGATGCACACCCTGCCGCCCGGCCGGGCCGTCGGCGGAAGCGGCGCGCTGACCCGGGCCCTGGCCGCCCGCCTCGCGGTCGACGGCGGCGTCGTCAGCCTCGGCGACGCCGCCGCGGAGATCCGCCGCACCGGGGACGGCTGGGCGGTACGTACCGACTCGGGACGCACCGTCACCGCACGCACCGTGATCGCCGGCTGCCACGTGCTGACCACGTTCGATCTGCTCGAACGCGGCGGATTCGACCGCGGCCGCCTGGACTCGTGGCGGCGCCGGATCCGCGTCGGCCCCGGCATCGGCATGGTCCTGCGCCTGGCGACCGACGCGCTGCCGCGGTACCCCAGCGGTCCCGCCGACGCGTCCGACGCCGTGCGGGGCCTGCAACTGCTCGTCGAGGACCGCGCCCGGCTCCGGCTCGCGCACGGCGCGGCCCTGGCGGGGGAACTACCGCCGCGGCCGGCCGTGCTCGCCATGAGTTTCACGGCGCTCGATCCGTCGATCGCACCGCCCGGCGAACACCAGGTGACCCTGTGGTCGCAGTGGCACCCGTACCGGCTCTCCGGTGGTCGGCAGTGGCCCGCACTGGCCGAGTCGGAGGCGGATCGGATCGTCGCCGAGATGGAGCGGTTCGCTCCCGGCTTCGCCGGTTCCGTCCGGCACCGGCACATCCAGACCCCGCACGAGATCGAGCGCGAACTGGGACTGATCGGCGGCAACGTCATGCACGTGGAGATGTCGCTGGATCAGATGTTCATGTGGCGGCCGCTGCCGGAGCTGTCCGGGCACCGCGTGCCGGGCGTCGACGGGCTCTATCTGACCGGCGCGTCCACCCATCCCGGGGGCGGGGTGTCCGGCGCGAGCGGGCGCAGCGCCGCGCAGCGCGCGCTCGCCGACTCCGGGGGTGGCCCCCTGCGCCGGATGCTGGGTCGGTGGCGGCGATGAATCGCCTGCCCGCCGTTCTGGCCGGTGGCGCGATCGTCGCACAGATCGCCTATCCGCTGACCACCGGCCCTGCCCGCGACGTCGTCACCGTCGCCGTGGTCACCCTCCTCGCGGCCGCCGGGCTCGCGCACGCGGCGGCGCGGCGCGGCCCCGCCTGGACCGCCGGGTTCTTCGTGATCACGGCGGGTGTCGGCTTCGCCTCCGAGGTCGTGGGGACCGCCACCGGGTACCCGTACGGCTGCTACGCGTACGCCACCGACCGGCTGGGTCCCGCACTGTTCGACGTGCCTCTCGTGGTGCCGCTCGCCTGGACCGCGGGCATGTACCCGGTCTGGTACGTGGCCTCGCTGCTCGCCCGGCGCGGCGGGGTGTCGTGGCCCGGCGGGAACCGCGAGCGGGTGACCCGTATCGCGCTCACCACCGTGGGGATGGTCGGCTGGGACCTGTACCTCGACCCGCAGATGGTGTCCGACGGCCAGTGGAGCTGGTGCAACGGCGGCGGCCTGCCGGGCATCGAGCAGATCCCGCTCACCAATTATCTCGGCTGGGTCGTCGTCGCCACGCTGATGGCGGTGGGGCTGGACCTGCTCGACCGGCCCGGCAAGGCACAACCGGGCGACGACACCGTGCCGCTGGTGCTGTTCCTGTGGACGTGGCTCGGATCTGCGCTCGCCCACAGCGTGCTCCTGGGCGCCCCGGAGCTGCGGTACTCGGCCGCCTACGGGTTCGCGGTCATGAGCGTGCTCGGCGTCCCGCTGCTGTGGTCGCTGCGGCGACGCGCCGGGGCAGGGGCTCGCGTCTGACACGTCCCCGTGCTCCTGGCACGATGGCGCTGTGCAGCTGCCCACCTCGCCCCGCTCCCGCCGACGGACCCTCTCGGCGGCGCTCCTGCTCCTGCTCGTCCCCGTGCTCGCCGGCTGCCTGCGGGTGCAGGTGACGATGGGGGTCTCGGCCGACGACCGCGTCTCCGGGCAGATCGTCGCCGCGACCATCCCCGCCGACGAGAACGACAAGGGACCGCAGCTGGTGGCCCCGGACTCGCTCGCCGACAGGGTCCGCGTGCAGGAGTACGACCAGGACGGGTACGTCGGCAGCCAGGTGTTCTTCAGCGATCTGAGCTTCGGCGACGTGCAACAGCTCGGGTCGATGTCCGACCAGACCTCGGGCACCTTCCAGCTCGCGCTGCAGCGGGCCGGCGACCTGGTGAGCGTCAACGGCAAGGTCGATCTCGAGTCGGTGCCCGTGCAGGGCACCGACGTGCAGATCACGATCGCGTTCCCGGCGCGGGTGGCCACGACCAACGGCACCCGCGAATCGGACTCGATCGTCACGTGGAAGCTGCCGGCCGGTGAGGTGAGCACGTTGCGCGCCGAGGTCCGCTACGCCGACCCGAACACCCGGGGATTCGCCGGCTGGGCAGGTATCGTCGCCGGCGTCACGGTGGGCGTCGCCGCGATCATCGGGGCCCTCGCCTGGATGAACCGTAACCCCGCTCCCCCGCGGCAGCGCACACGCGACGACGCGACGGCGTCCTAGGGCGATGCGGGCGCTGGTCGGGGTCGTCCGCGCCGGGGCCGCCGCCGCGACGTTGGGAGCTGCCGTCGCCGTCGCCAATCGCCTCACCCTGCCCCGGCTCGCCCCGGGCGGTGTGGTCGACGAACCGGTGACCGTGATCGTCCCGGCCCGCAACGAGGCCTGTCGCCTGCCGGATCTCGTCGCGGATCTGCGGGCCCAGCGGGGTCTGCGCCGGCTACGGGTGGTGATCTTCGACGACGACTCGGCCGACGGCACCGCCGAGGCGGCCCGGCTGGCGGCCGGGGACGCTCCCCACGTCACGGTGATCCGCTCGACCGCGCCGCCGCCGCCCGGCTGGACGGGCAAGGCCGCGGCGTGCGCCCGCGCGTACGCGGCCACCGATCCGTCCGGCGTGGTCGTCTTCGTCGACGCGGACGTGCGGTTGGAGCCGGACGCGGTGGCGGCAGCGGTGACGCTGCTGCGGGACCGCCGGGCCGACCTGCTCACCCCGTGGCCCTTCCAGCGGGCCGGCTCCGCCGCCGAACAGCTCGTGCAGCCGCTGCTGTTCTGGTCCTGGTTCGCGACGCTGCCGGTCGCGGTGTCCCACCGCTCGAGCCGGCCGTCGACCGCGGTCTCGTGCGGCCAGTTCCTGGTGTTCGACGCGCCGGCGTATGCCTCCATCGGCGGGCACGTCGCGGTCGCGGCCAGTCCCACCGAGGACCTCGACCTCGCCCGGACACTGCGCCGCGCCGGGCGACGCACGATGGTCGCCGCGGCCGGCAACGTCGCGTCCTGCCGCATGTACGAGGGCGCTGCGCCGCTGCGAGCCGGGTACACGCGCTGGCTGTGGTCGGCGTTCGGCCCGCCCGCCGGATCCGCTGCGGTGCTCGTCGCCGCGGCGGCGACCTACGTGCTGCCTCCCGCGGCGGCTCTCCTCGGCCGCGGACCGGTACGCCGCTGGGGGGTGGCCGGCACCGCCGCGGCTGTCGTCTCCCGGTCCCTGGCCCGCGCGACCGAACGCGGCGGTGATCCCGGCCCGTCCGACGTGGCGGCCGCACTCACCCACCCGTTCGCGGTGTGCGGGTTCGCGGCGCTGACGATCGACTCGCTCCGCGCGCGGCGCGCCGGCCGGCTCGGCTGGAAGGACCGGCCTCTGCCCTGACCGCTCGGTCAGACCGCCGTGGGCACCGCGATGCCCAGCCGGGCCAGCACCTCGCGGGTGGCCCGGGCGAAATTCAGGGTGATGAAGTGCAGGCAGGGCGCACCCTCGGCGATGAGCCGCTCGGCCATCTCGGTCGCGACGTCGATGCCCACCTCGCGCACGGCGGCGCGGTCCTCCTCCGGGCCGTTCCCGGCGGCCCGGACGAGGCGCTCCTCGAGCGCGGCAGGCAGCCTCGACCCGGAGAGTTCGAGGCTGCGCCGCGCGGTACGCAGGGACGTGATCGGCATGATCTCCGGAATGATCGGCTTGACGCCCTGCTCCGGGTCGCAGGCCACGACCCGGTCCCGCAGCCGCAGATAGTCCTCGACGTCGAAGAACATCTGGGTGATCGAGTACTCGGCGCCGGCGCGCAGCTTGTGGACCAGGTACCGCGTGTCGTGCTCGAGATCCGGGGAGCGGTGGTGCCCCTCGGGGAACGAGGCCACCCCGACGTGGAAGTCACCGAGGTCGCGGACCAGGCGAACAAGTTCCTCCGCGTACTCGAGGCCCTCCGGATGCCTGGTCCATTCGCCCAGCGGGTTGCCCGGCGGGTCGCCGCGCAACGCCAGGATGTTGGTGATGCCGCGATCGGCGTACGCGCCGACCATGGCGCGCAGTTCGTCGATGCTGTGCCCGACGGCGGTCAGGTGCGCCACCGGCAGGAGCGTGGTTTCCTGCGCCAGCTGACCGGTGACCCGGACGGTGCGGTCGCGGGTGGAACCGCCCGCTCCGTACGTCATCGACACGAAGGCCGGGCCGAGGCGCTCGAACTCGCGCACGGCACGCCACAGGCGCGCCTCCGCGTCGGCGTCGCGCGGCGGGGAGAACTCCACCGAGAACGGGATCCGGGCGCCCTGGGGCGCACGGAGTCGGTCCACCACCGACGGCGTACGGGATTCTCCGCCGCCGACCGGCCCGCTGTCGGAATCGAATGTCACCCGACCAGCATAGGGGCACGTCGGAGCGGGCCGAATCGGGGCAAGCCGCTCGACCGCCGGATAGGGTGGGCTCGGG
>NZ_JAALEH010000158.1:0-7356 GCF_011058195.1 Rhodococcus sp. 14C212
GTGCCGGCGCGGCCTGTGCGGGCGCTGCCGGACGGGGACCGGGGCGCGGCGCCCCGGGCTTGGGGGCGGCCGCCGACGGAGCTGCGCCGTCGCCGTTCGCCTTCGCGAAAGATTCGCGCAGTCGACGCGCGACCGGCGGCTCGACCGTCGAGGACGCCGACTTCACGAATTCGCCCTGTTCCTTCAAACGGGCGAGAAGTTCCTTACTGGTGACACCGAGTTCCTTGGCCAACTCGTGTACACGGGCCTTGCCTGCCACTGCTCTCCTCACTGATGAGGTCGAGCGGCTGGTGCCCGCACGACCTCGGGTTATCTCCGATGGACGTTCATCGCTGGTGCTTCACGGTGTGCTCATGAGTGCTTGTACCTGTTCTTCTCAGAGTTGGTGTCCCCGGTCCGGCGCGTATCGCTACGCCGAGTTCCCCTCGTTCCGGACCCCGACCAGCTGAACAAGCGCAGACGGGTCGATTGTTCCCGACACCCGCAGCGCTCTGCCGAATGCTCGACGCCGTTCCGCCTGACCGAGGCATTCCGGATCGGGGTGCACCCACGCGCCCCGACCGGGCATCCTCCGCCCCGGGTCCGGCACCAGCACGAAGCCTGACGGCTCCGTCGCCCGCGCCACAACCCTCAGCAGATCGGCAGCCAGCACCCGCTGCCGACACCCGACACAGGTGCGCACCGGACGGGTGCGCTCTCGGTCGGCCGAGGGCAGCTCATGCTGAGCCATCGACCACTCTACCGCTGATCGGGCCGGAACCGTGCATTCCACCCCTATCTGCCTGTCGCGGGCGATCCCGCCGACGTCGGACCCCCGGCCGCGGCATCGCTGCGGATGTCGATCCGCCACCCGGTCAGCCGCGCGGCCAGCCGGGCATTCTGCCCTTCCTTGCCGATCGCGAGGGACAGCTGGTAGTCGGGAACGACGACCCGCGCGGCGCGCGCCTCGGGGTCGACGACTGTGACGGATACCACCTTCGACGGGGACAGCGCGTTGCCGACGAACTTCGCCGGATCCTCGTCGAAGTCGATGATGTCGATCTTCTCGTCACCGAGTTCGCGCATGACGTTGCGCACCCGCTGCCCCATCGGGCCGATGCACGCGCCCTTGGCGTTCAGTCCCGGCACCCGCGAGTGGACGGCGATCTTGGAGCGATGACCGGCTTCCCGCGCGACGGCGACGATCTCCACCGACCCGTCCGCGATCTCCGGCACCTCGAGGGCGAAGAGCTTGCGCACCAAGTTGGGGTGCGTCCGCGACAGGGTGATCTGCGGGCCGCGCTGCCCCCGCGATACCCCGACGACGTAGCACCGGATCCGGTCGCCGTGCTCGTACGTCTCGCCGGGCACCTGCTCGGCCGGCGGGATCAGCCCTTCGGTGCCGGTGGTCTCGGCGCCGATCTTCACCACGACCATGCCGCGGGCGTTGGCGCGGGTGTCGCGCTGGACCACACCGGCGACAACCTCGCCCTCGTGCGTCGCGAACTCCCCGAACCGCTGCTCGTGCTCGGCATCGCGAATGCGCTGCATGATCACCTGGCGGGCGGTGGTCGCCGCGATGCGACCGAAGCCCTCGGGGGTGTCGTCCCACTCGGAGACGAGGTTGCCGTCCGCGTCGAACTCCTGCGCCATCACCCGCACGGCACCGGTCCTGCGGTCCACGTCGACGCTCGCGTGTGGCTGATGCCCGTCGGTATGCCGGTAGGCCGTGAGCAGGGCCGTCTGGATCGTCTCGATCAGCGCGTCGAACGGGATGTTCTTGTCCGCCTCGAGGACCTTCAGGGCTGCGATGTCGATATTCACTTGTCCACCTTCACTTCGTCCGTGCCGTTGTAGTCCGTGCCGCTCTCGTCGTCCGGGTCGTCGCCGTCGCCCTCGGCGATCTCGCCCGCACGCACACGGCCGTCCGGCAGGCCGCCCGCGAGCTCGAGTTCGCGCGGATTCGGCGCGTTGAACTCCACCTCGACGACCGCGCGGCGTACCTCCGCGAGCGGGATCGCCCGCACCGAGGGCCCGCCGCGGCCGGGAACGACGATCCGGACCTCGTCCCCGACGAGCTCACCGATGCGGCCGACGATCGTCTCGTCGTCCAGTTCGATCCGCGCCTTGCGGGCCTGGGACCGGCGCCAGTGCCGCTCGCGGGTGAGCGGGCGGCCGATACCGGGGCTGGTCACCTCGAGCACGTAGGGCGACTCGCCGAAATCGGAGACGGCGTCGAACGCCTCGGAGACCAGGGTGCTCAGGCGGGCGGCCTCGTCGAGGCTCAACCCGGCGTCGCTGTCGACGAACAACCGCACCGTGCTGTGCTTGCCCGCCGACGTGATCACAACGTCCTCGAGGTCGTACCCCTCGCGCTCGATCGGGCCGGAGACGAGTTCGGCAATTCTCTCCGGGGGCGGCACCGGCATCGCGACAAGCTCCTCGTTCAGTTGTGATCGCAGCGGACGTCATGCCGGCGCACGAGCGGACCGGCAGGTATACAAGGATATCGCGCATCCGGCGCTCCCGTGACCACCCCCGCGGCCGACCACCGTCGGATCCGCCCGGACCGGGCTGGCACGATGGTGCGGTGCCGACGCCCGCATCCTCACCATCCGTGTCCCGACGCACCGTGCTGCGCTGGTCCGGCGCCGCGCTCGGCGGCGTCGGCGCGCTCGCCGTCGCCGGCTGCGGTGCCGGCGAGGACGACGGTGCCGGGGAGGTCGATCCGCTGATCGCCCAGGCGGAGCGGGCGCGCGTCGACGCCGCCACCGCCGGTCTGCTCGTCGCGCTGCTTCCCGACCGGGCCGGCGCCCTGAATGCCGTCGGCGCCGAACGCACGACCCACGCCCAGGCCCTGGACGCCGAGGTGGCCCGTCTCGCGGGGGCCGACCCGGCGGCGACCACGGGGTCGACCACCACGACGACGACCGCCGCCCCGGCCGCGGATCCACCGACCCTCGACCTGCTGCGCGAGCGGCTGAGCGGCTCCCAGCGCGCCGCCGCGGACCTGGCCCGCACCCTGCAGGGATACCGGGCGGGCCTGCTCGCCTCGATCAGCGCCGCGTGCGCCGTGCACAGGGGGGTGCTGCTGCCGTGAGTTCGCAGTCGCTGGGCGTCGAGCAGCAGGCCCTCGTGGACGCGTTGAGCGCCGAGTTCGCCGCGGTGTTCGGCTACGGCATCGTCGCCGCGTTCTCCAATCCCGCCCGTGCGGCCGAGGTGTCGGCGGACACCGCCGCCCACCGGGCCCGGCGCGACGCCACCACGGACGCGCTGCGTGCCGCCGCCGTCACCCCGCCCACCGCGGCCGCCGGGTACACGACGCCCTTCCCGGTGACCGACCCGGTTTCCGCCGCACAGTTGGCGGTGCAGATCGAGACCGATGTCGCGGTGGCGTGGCGCTCCGTCGTCGAGCGGGCGCGCAGCGAGCACACCCGCGGGGCGGCGATAGAGGCGCTCACCGAGTCCGCGATGCGGGCGGCCCGGTGGCGCGCGAACCTCGGGATCGTCCCGCCGTCCGTCGCGCTGCCCGGGCAGCCCTGACCTCCACGGCGTCCACGCGCCGGCCCCGCACGCGCCCGGTTGCGTGCGTGCACGCGCGGGAGCGGGCGGATGCGCCGCGTGGCGCGGCTATCCGGTCACCACGGCGATCGCGAAGCCGTCCCAGCCCTTCGCGCCGACGGTCTGCAGCGCCGTCGCGTCGAGCCGGGGGTCGATGGCCATGAATTCCAGCACCTCTCGCGCACCGCGCACCCGCTCGTCGTCGAGATCGGCGTTGGTGACCGAACCGCCGCGGATGACGTTGTCGACGACGATGACGGTGCCGGGCCGGCCGAGCCGCAGCGCCCACCGCACGTAGTGCGGGTTGTTCTCCTTGTCCGCGTCGACGAACACCAGGTCGAACGGGGCCTCGCCCTCGAGGGACGGCAGGGTGTCGAGCGCGGCGCCCACGCGGATGTCGACCCGCTCCCCCACGCCGGCGCGCTCGAGGTTGGCGCGGGCGACCTCGGCGTGCCGGGGCTCGTACTCGAGGGTGACCACGCGCCCATCGTCGCCGACGGCCCGCGCGAGCCAGATGGTGGAGTAGCCACCGAGCGTGCCGATCTCGAGGATGCGCTGCGCACCGCGGATCCGCGCCAGCAGATGCAGGAACTTGCCCTGCACGGGTGCGACGTCGATCGGCGGCAGGCCCGCCGCGGTGTTCGCCGCGAGCGCGTCCTCGAGCTGAGGGTCGGCCCCGATCAGGGTGTCGGTCAGGTAGGCGTCGGTGCGCTCCCAGTCGTCCATGGCATCAGTGTGGTGCCCCGGTGGCCCGCACGCGATCCGGAGGGCCACCGTGGTGCCACTACGCGCCGAGGATCTCCTTCAGGGCCGCATCGGCCGGTACCTCGCGGGACTCGCCGCTGAACCGGTCGCGCAACTCGACCTTGCCGTCGGCCCAGCCGCGGCCGACGACGACCACCAGCGGCACGCCGAGCAGCTCGGAGTCCTTGAACTTCACGCCGGGCGAGGCCTTGCGATCGTCGAGCAGCACCTCGACGCCCGCCTTGTCGAGCTCGGCGGCCAGGTTCTCGGCACCCTCCCGGGCCGCCTCGTCCTTGTTCGCGATCACCAGGTGCACCCCGAACGGGGCGACCTCGGCGGGCCACCGCAGGCCCTTGTCGTCGTGCTGCTGCTCGGCGATCACGGCGACGAGCCGGGAGACCCCGACGCCGTAGGAACCCATGGTCGGGCGCACCGGCTTGCCGTTCTCGCCGAGCACGTCGACGGCGAAGGCGTCGGTGTACTTGCGGCCGAGCTGGAACACGTGGCCGATCTCGATGCCGCGCGCCGACACGAGCGGGCCCGCACCGTCCGGGGACGGGTCACCGTCGCGCACCTCGGCGGCCTCGATGGTGCCGTCCGGGGTGAAGTCGCGCCCGGCGACGAGTCCCACGACGTGCCGGCCGGGCTCGTCGGCGCCGGTGATCCACGACGTGCCGTTCCCGACACGCGGATCGACGAGGTAACGAACTCCGTTGTCCAGCAACGCCTTCGGACCGATGTACCCCTTGACGAGGAACGGGTTGGCCGCGAAGTCGGCGTCCGTGAGCAGCTCGTACTCGGCCGGCTCGAGCGCCGCGCCGAGCCGCTTGTCGTCGACCTCCCGGTCGCCGGGGATGCCGATGCCGAGCAGTTCCCACTCCCCGCCGGGTCGCCGCGTCTTGACGAGGAGGTTCTTGAGGGTGTCGGCGGCGGTCACCGGGCGGTCGAGCGCACCGGCGGCCCACTCGACGAGAGTGTCGATGGTCGGGGTGTCCGGGGTGTCGTGCACCACCGCCTCGGGCAGCCCGTCGACCGAAACCGGCTCGGGGGCCAGGGTCTTCACGGCCTCGACGTTCGCGGCGTAGCCCGACTCGAGGCAGCGCACGTAGGTGTCCTCGCCGGCGTCGCTCTCGGCGAGGAACTCCTCCGACGCGCTGCCGCCCATGGCGCCCGACGTCGCGGAGACGATCACGTACTTCACGCCGAGGCGGGCGAAGATCCGCTCGTAGGCATCACGGTGCGCCCGGTACGACTCGGCCAGGCCCTCGTCGGTGAGGTCGAAGCTGTAGGAGTCCTTCATCACGAATTCGCGGCCGCGGAGGATGCCGGCACGGGGACGTTCCTCGTCGCGGTACTTCGTCTGGATCTGGTACAGGGTGACCGGAAAATCCTTGTACGAGTTGTACTCACCCTTGACGGTGAGCGCGAACATCTCCTCGTGGGTGGGGCCGAGCAGGTAGTCGGCGCCCTTGCGGTCCTGGAGCCGGAACAACCCGTCGCCGTACTCGGTCCACCGGTTCGTGGTCTCGTAGGGGTCGCGCGGCAGCAGCGCCGGCAGCGAGATCTCCTGCCCACCGATCGCGTTCATCTCCTCGCGCACGACACGCTCGACCTGCCGCAGCACCCGCAGGCCCAGCGGCAGCCACGAGTACACCCCCGGGGCGATGCGGCGGACGTAGCCGGCGCGCACGAGCAGCTTGTGGCTGGCGACCTCGGCGTCGGCCGGGTCGTCGCGGAGGGTGCGGAGAAACAGGTGCGACATGCGGGTGATCACGGGAGAGCAGCCTACCTGCCGCCCCGGAACCGACCTCGGTACGGTTACCGCTTGTGCTGGTGCTTCTGCCTCCCTCCGAAACCAAGTCCGACGGCGGCGACGGTGCGCCCCTCGACCTGGGCGAGCTGTCGATGCCGCAACTGACCGCGACTCGCGAGGAGCTGGTGCAGGCGCTTGTCGACCTGGCCGCGGATCAGGAGGCGTCGAGCCTCGCCCTGGGCCTGGGCCCCACGCAAGCGGACGAGATCGAACGCAACGCCAAGCTGTGGGTCTCACCCACGCGGCCGGCCCTCGCGCGCTACACCGGGGTGCTGTTCGACGCCCTCGACGCCGGCTCGTTCACCAGGGCGCAGCGGGAGAAGGCCTACCGGCGACTCGCGGTCGGGTCGGCCCTGTTCGGCGCGGTGCGCGCCGGCGATCCCATCCCGGCGTACCGCCTGTCGGGCGGATCGAAGCTGCCCGGCTTCGGGACCCTCGCGTCGCTGTGGCGCCCGGAGCTGAGCGGCGCACTGACCGCCGAAGCCGCCGGGGAGCTCGTGGTGGACCTGCGGTCGGGGGTGTATCGGCAGCTCGGACCCGTCCCCGGCGCGGTCACCGCGACCGTGCTCACCGAGCAGCCCGACGGCAGTCGCAAGGTGGTCAGTCACTTCAACAAGCATCACAAGGGCCTGCTGGCCCGCGCGTTCGTGCTGACCCGCGCGGAGCCGGCCGACATCGACGGTGCCGCCCGCGTCGCGGCCCGGGCGGGTCTGCGGGTCGAGGTGGCGTCAGCCACCGAACTGGTGATCCTGACCTGACTGCGGCGCCCGCCCGGTGTCCTGCACCGCGGTGAGGAACCGGTGCGCCGGGTGCCAGAAGCTGCCGAGCACGGCCGCCACGCGGGGATCGGCGGACCCGGCGGCCGATCGCTGCAGTTCGGCCAGCCGGTCGGCGCACTCGCCGCAGACGGCGTCGAATCGGACGGGGTCGTCGAATCGGACGGGGTCGTCGGCGGCGTCCCCGATCCGGTCCACGAGTTCGGCCAGGGCTCTCAGGAGGGCAGGAACAGTGCGGCGCGCCGTGTCGTCCGCGCCGTCGAGAACGCCGTCCGACGCCGCCTCCGCCACGCGGGCGAGTTCGCGGAGCGCCGGCACGGCGTACCACAGCCGGTCGAGGACACCGTCGGAGGCCGAGGCCTGATCCCGGACCCGGGCCGCGATCGGGCGCGGATTGAGCCGCACGCTCTCCCGCGCCCACTGCGACGACTCCACCGCGCGGTCCATCACCCGGTCGATCTCCCCCGTGCGACGCACCCAGCC
>NZ_JAALEH010000159.1:0-7232 GCF_011058195.1 Rhodococcus sp. 14C212
CCCGACGACGACGCGCCCGCCCCCCGCGACTATCCGCGCGCCCGGCGCGTGCTCGAGCGGCTCGGCCAGCTCTACGACCCGCGGTTCGCGGCGGTCGCGCAGCTCGAGCGAGCCCTGGCGGCCCTCGAATCCGCCGGCCTGACGATGAGCGACGAGCGCATCGACGTCTATGGACGGCACGTGCTGGGTATCGCCGAACTCGACCTCGACCTGCTGCCCACCCGGTCCCGGGATGCGACGGTCGAGGCAGCGGTCCTCGGCACCGCCCTGTACGAACCCGTCCTCACCGCGATGCGCCGCCTCGCCCACCAGCACCTTGCCGCCCGCCGCTTCATCGAGTTCTTCCCACCCGGTTCCCCCGACAGTCCCGTCGCCGATTCCCAGGAGCAGCAGTGACCGACGCCGTGCCCGATCCCGAGAACCACCCGTTCCGCGACCTGACGACGCTCGACGCCGTCGGCGACGATCGCTGGCTCGCCCACATCGCCCCGGTCTGGACGATCGGCCCCAAGGTGCACGGCGGTTGCATGCTCGCCGTGTGCGCCGCGGCGGCCCGGTCGGCGCTGCAGGCCGCCGGGTCCGATCCGGCGGTGCAGCCCCTCGCGGTGAGTGCCGCGTTCGTCGCCGCGCCCGACCCCGGCGACGTGCAACTGACCACCACCGTCCGCAAGCTGGGCAAGCAGGTCGGTCTGGTCGACGTGGAGCTGGCCCAGGGCGACCGGATCGCGGTCCGCGCCTCGGTGACGCTCGGACAGCCCGACGCGGGCGAGCCGCGATACACCGCGCCGCACCCGGTCGCCGGGCTGCCGGTACAGCCGCCCGCCGGCGCGCCCCTCATCGGTCCCGGTCATCCCATGGCGCAGGTGGTGAACCTGTGTGGCGGGGCCGACCTCGTCGTCGACGAGACCAGTGCCCGCTTCCTCGTGGGGGAGCAGGGTGAACCGGTGGTGCGGATGTGGGCGCGGCCGTGGCCCGGGGACGAGGCCGACGTCGACACCGCCGTGCTGTTCGCGCTGATGGCCGGGGACATCTCGGCCCCGGTCACGATGAACCGCGGCCTGTTCGGATGGGCTCCGACCGTGCAGCTCACCGCCTACCTGCGGCGACTGCCGGCGCCCGGCTGGCTGCGGATCATGGCCGACAGCACCGTTCTGGGCAACGCCTGGTTCGAGGAGGATCACACCGTCGTCGACGCCACCGGCGACGTCGTCGTGCAGAGCCGCCAGCTCGCGATGATCCCGCGCTGATCGTCGGGGCGATGCGGGCCACGACAACGGTCGTGGCAGGCTGTTGCCCATGACGAGAATTGCGGTGATCGGTGGTGGCAGGATCGGCGAGGCGCTGGTCTCGGGGCTGCTGCAGAGTGGGTTCGCGACCAAGGATCTGGTGGTCGTCGAGAAGTTCCCGGCCCGGACCGAGGAGCTGGCCACCGAGTACTCGATCCGAGTCACCGACTCGATCGCCGACGCGGCCGAAGGCGCCGACGTGCTCGTGATCGCGGTCAAGCCGGGCGACGTGGACGTGGTGCTCGCGGATCTGGGCAAGGCCGACCTGGACAGCGACCGCGAGAAGCTCCTCATGTCGCTGGTGGCCGGCGTGCCCACGTCGCGGTACGAGAACAAGCTGCCCGCCGGTTCGCCGGTCGTGCGCGTCATGCCCAACACCCCGATGCTGGTGGGGGAGGGTGCGAGCGTGATCGCCGCCGGCCGGCACGTCAAGCCCGACCATCTGGCGCTGGCGCGCGAGGTCCTGGAGTCCGTGGGTACCGTGACGGTGGTTCCCGAGTCCCAGATCGACGCGGTCACCGCCGTGTCCGGTTCCGGCCCGGCGTACTTCTTCCTCGTCGCCGAGGCCATGATCGACGCGGGCGTCGCTCTGGGTCTGACGCGGGCGACCACCACCGAGCTGGTGGTGCAGACGATGACCGGTTCGGCGGCCATGCTCTCCCGGTCGGGGGAAAACGCCGCCGACCTGCGTGCAGCGGTGACATCGCCGGGCGGAACCACCGCGGCGGCGGTCCGGGAACTCGAGCGTGGCGGCGTCCGGACGGCGTTCTACGAGGCGCTCGCGGCGGCCCGGGACCGCTCCGCGGCCCTCGGTTCGTCCGGTGATTGAAGAAATTCGTCGCGCGCATCGTCGCACGGGAACCATGGGTCACGCTAAGCTCGATCGAGCACGTGCGTGTCTGTTCCGCCGGAGGGGAAGCCGGCGGCGCGGGACGTGCCGGAGGTGTGTAATGGTATCTGGAAGCAAACCGTCGAAGGGCCAACCCGAGGACGGTCAGTCGGTTCTCTCCGGCACCCAGTTCCTCACCGTCGCCGAGGTGGCGGCGCTGATGCGGGTGTCGAAGATGACCGTGTACAGGCTGGTGCACAGCGGGGAACTGCCCGCCGTGCGAGTGGGGCGTTCGTTCCGTGTGCACGCCAAGGCTGTGCACGATTACCTGGAAACGTCCTACTTCGACGTCGGCTGAGCGGTCGTCGACCGCAATCGAACCCGGAGCGGACCTCGGTTTCACCGAGCGAAACCCGCCCCGGTAGGATTACTTGTCGTCGTACCGGCCACCCGGTGTCGTGCGGCGCTGAGCTCGTCACCACGAGGCCCGGCGTCGAGAACAGGCGTACGTCACCGGCGTGCGCGCAGGAACGCTAGAGAGAACGTGAGGGATAACCCAGATGGGTTCTGTGATCAAGAAGCGCCGTAAGCGCATGTCGAAGAAGAAGCACCGCAAGCTGCTCCGCCGCACCCGCGTGCAGCGTCGTAAACTCGGCAAGTAGACCGATCTCCCGATGCCCGTCACCCCGCGGTGGCGGGCATCGAGCGTTTCCGCCGGCGGACGGCGGTGAGCCGGCGAGCGGAATGCCCGGTTCGGGCGGAACGCGGAGTGTGTGCCCGAGGGGCCGAAGGTCCCGTTGGAGGGGGCTTTCCGGTGATCGGTTACTCGGGTGTAATGCTTTGTTGCGAAAGTCACCGTATCGTGAGAGACCGGAGTGACGGCAGGGGGTATGTGGGTGAGTTCGGAGATCGACGGTATCGACCCGCCGAGGGTGGCCCTGGTGACCGGAGCGAGCCGATTCCTCGGTGGCTACCTGGTCACCCGGTTGGCGCAGCATCCGGCGGTCGAGCGCGTCATCGCGGTCGACACCCAGTCGCCCACCAAGGACATGCTGCGGCGCATGGGCCGCGCCGAGTTCGTGCTCGCCGACATCCGCAACCCGCTCATCGGCAAGGTCATCCGGAACATGGACGTCGACACCGTCGTCCACGCGTCGACCCTCACCAAGGCTCCCAAGTCCGGTAGCCGCGCCGCGATGAAGGACATGAACGTCCTCGGCGCGATGCAGTTGTTCGCCATGTGCCAGAAGACCCCGTCCGTGCGGCGCGTCGTGCTGCGCTCGTCGTCGGTGGTATACGGCTCGAGCGCGAAGGACCCGGCGAAGTTCACCGAGGAGATGAGCGCGCGCCGGCGGCCGACCGGGGCCTTCGCCCGCGACATGATCGAGGTCGAGGGCTACCTGCGCGGAATGGCGCGCCGCCGACCCGACCTCGCCGCGACGATCCTGCGTCTCGCCCCGACGGTGGGCAACCATATGCCCGGCTCGGTCTCGCGATACCTCACCTCGCCGATCGTGCCCACCATTCTCGGTCGCGACGCCCGGTTGCAGTTGCTGCACGAGGAAGACGCCCTCTCGGCGCTCGAACGGGCCACCGTCGCGGGGCCGCCCGGGACCTACAACGTCGCCGGCGACGGCATCGTGATGATGTCGCAGGCCGTGCGGCGGGCCGGTGGACTGACCGTGCCGATGCCCTACGGGTTGTTCCGCACCGTCGGGCAGGCACTGATGGGGCCGGTGATGAAGTCGTTCAACAAGGAAGAACTCGACTACTTCCACTTCGGGCGCGGCCTGGACACCACGCGGATGCGCACCGAACTCGGCTTCGAGCCGAGGTGGACCACCAAGCAGGCACTCGACGACTTCGCCCGCAACGTCGGACTGCGGCGAGTTGTCAGGACGGAATGGGTCGATCGAACCGAGTCGGTCCTGCTCTCGGCGCTCGGAGAGCGGATGGAGGCGCGATGACAGAAGTTGCCAAGGTGATTCCCCTCCATGGTGGGACGGGGTCGGCGCGCCGGGCGGCCGCACGCCCGGGCGCCGGTTCCGGTCATCCGTCGACGTACGGACTCGGCTCCCAGACCCCACCCGAGCGCCCCGAACTGCCCGTGCAGGAGACGGCGGCCGACGGGTTCCTCGACGATCTGCGGCACAAACTGGTCGGGCAGATCACCGGTACCGCCGAGTTCCTCCGGCGCCGCATCACGGGCGACTACGAGGTGGACGACTTCGGCTTCGACCCGCATTTCACCGACAACGTCCTGCTGCCCGCGCTGCGGCCGCTGTTCGAGAAGTGGTTCCGCGTCGAGGTGCGGGGCATCGAGAACATTCCGGCCGACGGTCGCGCGCTGATCGTCGCCAACCATGCGGGCACCTTGCCGGTGGACGCGCTGATGACCTCCGTCGCGGTGCACGACCTCGCTCACCGTCCGCTGCGCATGCTCGCGGCCGACCTCGCCTTCGGGATGCCGGTCGTCGGCAGCGTCACCCGCAAGGCAGGGCACACCCTCGCGTGCCACCCCGACGCCGAGCGACTCCTCCGCGAGGATCAGGTCGTCGCGGTGTTCCCCGAGGGGTACAAGGGGCTCGGCAAGCCGTTCAGCGAGCGCTACAAGCTGCAGCGGTTCGGGCGCGGGGGCTTCGTCTCGGCCGCGCTCCAGACCAAGGCACCGATCGTGCCCTGTTCGATCGTGGGCTCGGAGGAGATCTACCCGAAGATCGCCGACCTCACGTCCATCGCCCGGCTCCTCGGCCTTCCGTACTTCCCGATCACCCCGCTCTTCCCGGCTCTGGGACCGCTGGGCATCGTTCCGCTGCCCTCGAAGTGGTACATCGAGTTCGGCACACCGATCGCCACCGACGTCTACGACGACGCCGCGGTGGAGGATCCGATGGTGCTGTTCGAGGTCACCGACCACGTGCGGGAGACCATCCAGCAGACGCTGTACCGGTTGCTCACCAAGCGGCGCAACGTCTTTCTCGGTTGAGGGACCGGCCCCGCGTCACGCGGCGGGGTCGCGGCGCCGGCCGAGGGCGGCGGCGAGCGCTCCGCCGGCCGCGCCGAGCGCCAGCGCCGTCGGCACGCCGATGCGTGCCGCCTTGCGGGCCGTGCGGAAATCCCGGATCTCCCAGCCACGGGTCTTCGCCAGCTCCCGCAGGTCGGCGTCCGGGTTGACGGCGACCGGAGTGCCGACGAGCGAGAGCATGGGCACGTCGTTGTGGCTGTCGGAATACGCCGTGCAGCGCTTGAGGTTCAGGCCCTCGCGGATCGCCAGGGCCCGCACCGCGTGGGCCTTGCCCAAACCGTGCAGGATGTCCCCGACGAGGCGGCCGGTGAACACGCCGTCCTCCGATTCGGCGACCGTGCCCAGTGCGCCGGTCAGGCCGAGTCGCTCGGCGATGACGTTCGCCAGTTCGACCGGGGTGGCCGTCACCAGCCACACCTGCTGCCCGGCGTCGAGGTGCATCTGCGCCAGCGCCCGGGTGCCGGGCCAGATCTTGTCCGCGATGATCTCGTCGTAGATCTCCTCGCCGAGGCGGGCCAGTTCCGCCGTGGACCGGCCGGCGACGAACGACAGGGCCTTCTCGCGGCCGCTGGCGACGTCGTCCGAGTTCTCCTTGCCGGTGACCCGGAACTTGACCTGCTGCCAGGCGAATTCGGCCAGGTCGGACTTGGTGAAGTAATCGCGGGCGGCGAGTCCGCGCGCGAAATGGATGATCGACGCGCCCTGCACGATCGTGTTGTCGACGTCGAAGAACGCGGCCGCGGTCAGGTCCTGCGGAACGGGGGTGGTCGTGGTGCCGGCGGGCTCGGCCTCGGTGCGGGCCTCCTGCAGCGCGAGGGCGGCCTCGGCGCTCGCCTGGCCGGCGAGGTTCGCGCGGACCTCGGCCTCGCTGGGACCGAACTTGCTCAGCAGTCGACGCCGGCCGGGCCGGATCAGGCCGGCCAGGGTCTCGCTGACGCGGCCGGCCAGGTTCTCGCCGAATCCCCAGCCGTGTGGCACTGGACGTTCCGGCACCTGCACCTCCCTGTTGCGCGACGGCCGCGCCGTCGAGTGCTGCCGGCCGGCTTGTCGGCGGCCGGCCGTCGTGTGTGGCAGACCGCCCCAGCCTAGCCCGCGACATGGCCCCCTCCGCGCGTTGCCGCATGTGGGCCGTGGGTGTGACGTTCGTCTCGGCGGGGTATGACGCACAGTTGACCCCATGAGCGAACATCTGCCCGGATCCGCCACCACACCCGGCACCCGCCACGAGATCACCCTCCTCGTCCGCGCCGGCTGCGGCGCCTGCGCGCCGGCACTGACTCTGCTCGAGCAACTGTGCGACGAGTTCGGAGCCGGGCTGACGTGCATCGACGTCGATCGGGCTGCCTCAACGGATCCCGACCTGCGCGCCGAATTCGGCGATCGTCTGCCGGTGGTGCTGCTCGACGGCCGTGAGCACAGCTACTGGGAGGTCGACGAGCCGCGGTTGCGGGCCGATCTCGCCGGTTGAGCGCCCCCGGGCGGAACCGTCGTGCAGGTGAGAAGCACATTCGGGGCCGTTCGAGCAACTTTGTGCAGGGCTTCACAAGCGGTTACCGTGGTGTGAACGAATCCCCCGGATCACCGTGAGGACCGACGTGTACCCGTCGGCCGGACGAGGAGCCACGAACGTGACAGAGCTGCACCCCCCGCGGGGCGACGCTGCCCGCGGCGTCGCCGAAGTCGGCGGGGGTGCGTCTCCCGGTGTCCCTGTGCGGGACATCCCCCAGGCTACTGTGACGCGTCTCGCGACGTATCTGCGGGTCCTCGGAATGCTTGCCGACGAAGGCACGCTCATCGTCTCGAGCGAGGAACTCGCCACCGCGTCCGGGGTCGGTTCCGCGAAGCTCCGCAAGGATCTGTCCTTTCTCGGGCCCAACGGGGTGCGCGGCGTCGGCTACGACGTGCTGCGCCTGCAGGCCCGGATCGAGCACGCACTCGGCCTCGACCGCGGGCACCGCGTGGTGCTCGTCGGCGTCGGCAATCTCGGCCGTGCGCTGGCCGGGTACGCCGGCTTCGACCGCCGCGGGTTCACGATGGCCGGACTGTTCGACGCCGACCCGGCGCGGGTGGGGACGCGGGTGGGGAACCTGGC
>NZ_JAALEH010000016.1:0-95310 GCF_011058195.1 Rhodococcus sp. 14C212
GGGTGTAGATGTTGCCGGGTTCGCTCAGGCCGAACAGGGCGGCGGCGTGGTCGGTGCTGTCGAAGGTGTAGCTGGTGGTCTGGTAGATCGGCAGGGCGCGGGCGCGGGTGTCGCCGCCGGCGGGCTGGCCCGCGTGGATCTGCTTGGTCTCGAAGCTCCAGCCGGCTGCGGGATCGGTTGCGGGGGTTTCGCTCATGGGGTTGCTGCTCCGTTGTTCGTTCGACAATCGTCTCGAGGTGACGTGACGGTTCCGCGCGGGAGTTGCACGGGGGACGCCACGTCGGATGCACAATCGGGATGCCCGTACGGGCGAGGACCGGGTGCGGCCGGTCAGGCGGCCGGACACCCGCACATACACATGCGCACGGCCCGGCAGCGGGCGGAAGGCCCCGGCATTGCCTGCATTCGTGTCCGGCTCACGCGCCCGACACTATCTGCTGTGCGGGGCGCCGACCAGCGCTCCCCGGAATTCACGCGATCTCCACCCCGGTCCGCACCGGGATGGGATTGCGCGTCGGGTCGAGGACGGGGCAGTGGGCGTCCACCGCTTCCTGCAGTTCGAGGTAGCGTTCGCGGGGCTCCGGTCCCGACGGTGTGACGGCGACCCGCACCTCCCCGAATCCGGGGACAGGCGCGTGTGTTCCGCGGCTCAGTGAGTGCACCCGGCGGGCGTCAGTTCGGCCAGCCGGGCGATCACGTCCCGGGCGGTGCCGCCGGCGGAGAGCACCCGCCGCTGCCGGACGGCCCCGTTGCCGCACGCCAGCACGGTGTGCAGGCCCTCGCGGGCGTGCTGGTAGCTGCCGAGATCCTCGAGGGCCGGCCGGACGTGCTCGATCATCGCCCGGAGCAGGTGGGCGGTCGGGCGACGGGCGGTCGACGGAAGGTCGATGCCGTCACCGGGCAGGCCGTCGTGCGCGGCGCGCCAGTACGCCGCCCGCAGCACTTCCGAGGAGAACCGCTCGGCGATGCGGCCCGCCTCGAGGTCACGCAGCGCGGTGAGCACCAGAGCGCGGACGAGGACGGCCACGAGGACCGTCTCGGCGACGGTGGAGGGGACGTCGCACACCCGCACCTCGACGGTGGGGAAATTGGTCGACGGGCGGACGTCCCAATAGACCATCGCCTTGTCGAGGATGCTGCCGCACTCCAGCATCGCCGCGACGGTGCGGTCGTACTCCTCGAGGGACGAGAAGTACGGGGGCGGACCGGCGCTCGGCCAGCGCGACCACAGGATCGAGCGCCAGCTGGCGTACCCGGTGTCGACCCCGCGGTGGATCGGGGAGTTGGCCGACAGCGCCAGCAGGGTCGGCAGCCAGGGCCGGAGGTGATTGCTCACCTGCACGGCGGTGGCGCGATCCGGCACGGCCACGTGCACATGACAGCCGCAGATGCCCTGTTCCCGGGCCAGCATGCCGAAGACGCGTTCCATGCGCAGGTAGCGCGGCTTCTCCGTGACCGGAAGCTCGCGCGACCCGACGACCGGGACACCGACCGCCACCAGCCGGGAGCCGCAACGGCGGGCGGCCTCGGCGACGAGGGACCGCCGGGTGGACAGGTCGGTGTACAGCTCGAGGGCGTCGTGGCACACGTCCGACGCCGTTTCGACCTGGCACCGGTCCAGCTCGTACTGCAGTTCCACGCCGAGGTCGCGGGCCTGCGCGACGACCTCGGAGTTGTTGACGGCGGGTTCTCCGGTTTCCGCGTCGACGAGGAGGAACTCCTCCTCGACCCCCACCGTGGGGAGGTCGGACGATGTGGCCATGGTGCCCCCGGCGGGAGTCGCGGTTCGTACCTGAATTCTGCGCCGCCGCTGACGGTGCTGCAGCACTTGTCCGGATACGCGTTCCTGGAGCGGGTGCGCCGGCGACGGGATTCCGTCGACGAGGCCCGGCGGGCGGTCCGGCCGAGTAGGGTCGATTCCCGAACCGAGGAGGCGTGGTGAACGAATCGACATCGGTTCCCGGTGAGGCGTGGCCGCGATTGCGCACGTCCGACTGGGCCGCAACTCGGGACACCCTGCACATGTGGTTGCAGATCGTCGGCAAGATCCGGCTGGTCCACGCGCCGATGCTCAACCACTGGTGGCAGGCGACGCTGTATGTCACTCCACGCGGGCTGGGCACCTCATCGATCCCCTACCGGCGCGCCACCTTCGACATCGAGTTCGACTTCTGCGAGCACCGCCTGCACATCCGCTCGAGCGACGGTGGCAGCCGCTGCGTCCCGCTCACCGCACAATCGGTGGCGGACTTCTATTCCCGCACTCTGAGTGCCCTGGACGAGCTGGGCATCGCCACCCGGATCCAGGGCACCCCCAACGAGGTGGATCCGGCGATCCCGTTCGCGCAGGACCACGAGCACAACACGTACGACCCCGATGCGGCCCACCTCTTCTGGCGGCAACTGCTCCAGGCCGATCGCGTTCTGCACGAGTTCCGAGGGGACTTCCTCGGCAAGGTCAGTCCGGTGCACTTCTTCTGGGGCGCGATGGATCTCGCCTGCACGCGCTTCTCCGGGCGCACCGCGCCACCCCACCCCGGAGGCATTCCCAACTGCGCCGACTGGGTGATGACCGAGGCCTATTCGCACGAGCTCAGCAGCTGCGGATTCTGGCCCGGGGGCGCGGACGAAGGCGCCTTCTATTCCTACGCCTATCCGGCACCGGAGGGTTTCGCCGAGCATCCGGTGCGCCCGGACGCCGCGTACTACTCCGCCGAGCTGGGGGAGTTCCTGTTGCCGTACGAGGCGGTGCGGACCGCGGCCGACCCCGACGCGGAACTGCTGCGGTTCCTGCGCAGCACCTACGAGGCGGCCGCCGATCTCGGCCACTGGGAGCGAGCCGATCTCGAGCGGCCGACGCGGTGAGGGTGCGTGCCGGCAGGTGCCGTGCCGGCGACCCCGACCGGCCGGGTCGCGCGAGACCCCACGACCTCGCGCGACCCCGGGGGTAACGGCTCAGAGCAGGTGGACCTTCTTGTAGAGAATCTTCGACGGTCCACCGATCAGGCCGACGCTGTCGAGGAACGTCATGAGCTTGGCGCCGGACTTGCGCACGCGGTCGTGGTAGTGGGTGTTGTTCGCGGCCTCGGCGAGTGCGCGGTCGCGGTCGAGTCCCGCGTTGCTGTACACGTCGGGATGGATCATGCTCTTGACCACGAAGTACACGGTCACCGCGGTGTTGATCCGCTCGAACTGCAGGCGGGCGCGGCTCGCCCCGGCCAGCCGGCGCGCGACCTCCTCGCGGGCGAACCGGATGTGCCGGGCCTCCTCGAGGACGTGGATCTTGCTGACCGTGCGGGTGACCGGCTGGACGCGTTCGTCGCGCATGAAATCGCGCTGCATCATGTCCAGGATCTCCTCCGCGGCCATGACACTCGCGTAGGCGTTGGCACCCCGGAAGAACCCGCCCCACACCCGGCCGAGGCGGTGGATGTAGCGGGCCGGGCCGTAGTCCGGCATGCCGAGGCGTTCCCCGGCACGGCCGAACATGACGGAGTGGCGGCACTCGTCGGCGACCTCGGTGAGGGCGAACTGGACGTGGCGGGAGTGCTTGTCACGGTTGTAGACGTCGCGCAGCAGCATCTGCATGAGCAGGATCTCGAACCACAAGCCCACGCTCGAGACGCTCGCGGCCTCGTGCTTGGTCAGTTCGATGCGCTGTTCCTCGGTCATCTCGTCCCACAGCGCGGTGCCGTACAGCGTGCTCCACTCGGGGGTCATGCCGTACTTGTCGGTGGGGACGGGGGCCTCCCAGTCGACCTCCACCGTCGGGTCGTAGGACTTGCGGGCCGACGAGGCGAGCAGGCGCTGCGCCGTCTCCTCGCGCTCGGACAGCGGGACGCCGGGGACGAAGCCCTTGCTCTCGGCTTCCGACGGGCGGGTGAGCGATGCGGTCATGTCTCCACCTTTTTAGTGTGACGACTGGTAACTGTTAATCCGAGGTTACCTCGACGGCCGCCGTCGCACAACGGGTCATGACCGCCCGGGCACCCGCCATGCGCACAGCCCCGCTCCGACCAGCACCACCGCCCCGAGCGCCCAGCTCGCCTGCTGCATCCCGTGCGGCAGCGCACAGCGAGCGACTGTCTCGAGCTCAGGTCCGCGCGGCCCGGCGGCTTCGGTGACGACCACCGCGGCAGCGAGTGAATCCGAGATCGCACTGCTCGCCGGTTCTGGGATAACCCCCGCGACCGGCGCGATCCGGTCGGAAAGGACCGCTGCAGGCACGCTGCCGGCGAGGGCGACGTCGACCGCGGACGCGACACCCTGCTTGGTGTCGAGACGACGATTGCGTGCGTCGAGGAGGCTGTGCAGAGGCCCAGGCCGAATCCCATGGCGGGCAGTGCGACCGTCACTTCCCAGTAGGAGCCGCGGGCCGAGCACGGCCTGCCGTGACCAAGAGCGCTGGGACGTCGGCCTCCCACGACGTCGTGGTCGCCTCTCCGGCACGCCGTGCTCCATCTCGGCTATCCGGATGGCTCGTGCACGCGGGCATCGAGTTCATCTCCGGCCCGCTGGCAGAGGACCGCGCCGGTCGAGCGAACCGCTGCGCAGCGAGGTCGAGGGCCTGCCCAGCGCCGCTCGCGGCGACTACCGGGTCCTGCCCCGCATCGACGACATCGACCACCGCGTGCACTTCTACCGAACCTGAGCCCCCTCGAAGCCGGTGAGCACGCGCAAGATCGACTCGGGCCCTCGTATCCTTCAGCACGCATCCAGTCGATGAACTGGCAGATCAGCGTGGCGAGGGGGGTGCCTCCCGCTTGCGGGAGGACGGGCTCCCTCGCGCAGAGGACCGAAGCTGCCTTGAGAATCTCGTTGTCTTCCTCGGGATCTCGAACCTGGCGTTCGAGTTCTTGGATCCGCTGCTGCTCGGCCGTCGCCACACCGGGGGCTTTGTCGGCATCGATCAATGCCTGGCGCGTCCACATTCGCAATGACTCGACACCGATCCCGAGCTTCGGGGCGATGGCTTTGCACGCCGCGAACGGCGACGGGTACTCACCCGAGACGGTCCAAGGCCATCCTCACCGCTCGCGCACGCTGCTCGGCAGAGTAACGCTTGGACATGATGTGCATCCTTTTCCAAGAAGAGACGCGGCATCAAACCCGGGACGGTTCACCTTGTCGTGGACGGTGTGCCAGCCGCACCGGTACTCGGCGGCGACGGCGGCGGCCACCGAGCGGTCGTCGTCGAGGATGGCCGCGGCCGTCATCGTCTTCGCTCGGGGGTGACCCGGGCGTGGGGCGGGATGCCGGGCACCGACTCGGTGAAGACCTTCCGATCACAGACGCTATCGGCGCACAACCACTCCCGCATGCTCCATTCGAGCCGGGGACGATCGGGGCCGACCTGCACATCGCGGGGACGGGTGGTGACCCAGTCCTTCGACCGCGTCGACCTCTGCCCGCACTGCGGGCACACCCCGACCCATCGGGGGTCGGTGCCGAGCCGGACGATCCGACTGCCGTCGTCGACGCGCCGCACCGATTCGACGACGACGCCCTCGAGAGCGGGCAGCAATGAACTACCGTGGAGCATGGCCGCGTTCCTTGCCGGTCTGGTCGCCTGAAGAACATCCAGTTCACAAGGGCGCGAGCACTTTTCGATCATGACATGGCGCGGGGTCGGACAACATCACGCCCCGATCAGCTGCGAAGGGTCGCATTCCGACTCCAACTACCGCGCAATTGCATGCGTATCTGAATGCTTATACACATGACATATGACATGCAATTAGCTACTCTCTGAGTTCGATTTTCGTTCGGAGGCGAAGGGTGAGGTAGATGACACATATGCTGGAGGGCAAAGTTGCCGTTGTGACCGGCGGGGCGAGCGGAATCGGCCTCGCTACAGCGGAACGCTTCGTCTCCGAAGGCGCGAAGGTGGTTCTCGGGGACGTACAGGAAGAGCGTGGTCGGGAAGCGGCGGCCCGTCTCGGTGACGCCGCCCTGTATGTGCGTACAGATGTGACCGAGGAGTCGTCGATCGAGGCGCTCGTGGCCGCGGCTGTGGATCGCTTCGGACGGCTCGATATCATGCACAACAATGCGGCGGCGCAGGGCGACGTCGCGGCGATTGTGGACCTGGACGGGGAAGCTTTCGAGTCGGTTCTGAGGCTGGTGACCCGCTCGGTATTGCTCGGCCACAAGTACGCAGCCCGGCAGTTCCTACGTCAGGGCGGCGGCGGATCGATCATCACGACGGCAAGTTCGGCATCGCTGGAGGCAGGCTGGGGTGCCGCCGGTTACACGATCGGCAAACACGCCGTTCTAGGTATCGTGCACCAGGCGGTGGCTGAGTTCGCTGGTCTCGGGATTCGCTCGAACGCAATTGCCCCCGGCATCGTCATCACTCCGATCATGGTGTCGTCGTTCGGTGTTCCTCCGGAGAAGACCGCGGACTTCTCGGAGTTTCTCTCGAGCCGACTCGGCCTTCACAACCCTTCTGGGCGGGTGGCGCAGCCCGACGATGTCGCCAAGGTCGCGCTCTTCCTGGCCAGCGACTTGGCATCGCATGTGAACGGAGCGACGATCAATGTCGATGGGGGTGCGACGGTGGTGGCGCTCGGTGACGCCTCCGCGGCCGGCGTGACGAAAGCCGCCATGGAGTACTCAGCGCGCTGATCCTTCCCCAGTCGCCGCGTGCCGGGCGGGGCGCCCGCAGTGCGCCCGCGGCACCCCGGCAGGGACTCCGGTGCGGCGCGGGATCTGCGGTACTTGGTGCTCGTTGTGCGCTGAACGTGCTCGCTGGCGGACTGTGCGGGGTCGGGGTTCACGACGGCAGCGCGATCATTCCGGCATCGGAGAACGCGGATGGAAGCGGTTCCGCGGCGTAGACCCCGGGGGGTACGCCCTTGTTGAGATCGTCGGCGGCCGACTGCGCCCAGGCTCGGTCCACGAAGCGGAGTCCGGTGACGGAGTTGCCGGTCTCGATCACCCACCACGTGTTGTCGGCGCGATGATGGCGAACATAGTGAGGGGAGGGCGAGCACCGGTCTATTGACCTGGGCTTTCGCGTCGGCGTCGCAGTGAAGGAGGGGCGATGGTGCATGTTCGCTGTCGTCATGCATGCAGAATATAATGCAAAAAGCACTTGCAACAGTCTGTTGTGCGGATTCACTCGCATCGGGCCGAAGTCACGAAGTGGCGGGGAGAACTTCTTCCGGGTGCAGCGTGCCCTGGACTCGACGAGGGGATTGCGGGCGACAATTGTGCATGACAAGATGCACACCAATCTGAACGCCACTAGAGGGACGAGGGTGACACGATGGTTACCGCGACGCACGTATCGGATCGGCCGTCCGCGCTGCGCTTGACCGGACTGGCAAAGTCCTTCGGTGCTACCACGGCGCTCGAGCCGTTCGACCTGGAAATCGCACAGGGCGAGATCCACGCCCTGGTAGGCGAGAACGGCTCCGGAAAATCAACCTTCATCAAGATCCTCGCTGGTTACCACGTCCCCGACGGGGGTGACGTTCAGGTCGCCGGCCATGCACTGGAGTTGGGCTCTCCCGAATCGGCGCATCGGTTGGGAATCCGCTTCGTCCACCAGGACCTCGGTCTGATCAATGATCTGTCCGTCGAAGACAACCTGTACCTGACCAACGGGTTTCCCACTCGCCTGGGCACCGTTTCGGCCAAGAAGGCGCGGGCCGGCGCGCAGCAGGCGCTGCGGCGCCTCGACTTGGCGGTGGACCCGAGCGCAAAAGTCGAGACGCTCTCCCCCGCCCAGCGCACAGGTGTAGCGGTGGCTCGGGCCCTGTACCCCGACCCGACTGCGCCTGTACGGGTCATCGTCATGGACGAGCCGACGGCGACGCTCCCACAGGAGGAAGTCGTTCACTTGCTGTCGCTGGTGAAGAGCGTGGCGTCGACCGGTGTCGGGGTCATCTTCGTGACCCATCGGCTCGATGAGCTCTTCGGCTTCGCCGATCGGATCACCGTCCTGCGCGACGGGGTCAAGCAGGCCACCCGCTCCGTCGCCGAGCTCACCCGACGCGAGATCGTCAATCTCATGGTCGGCACCGAGTTCGACGAAGCGCACGCAGAGGCAACAAACCTCCCGCACTTCGAACGGACACAGGTTCTCTCGGTGAGTCACCTGAAATCCGTTCCGTTGCGAGACGTCAGCTTCACGGTCGCGGCGGGCGAGGTCCTCGGAGTCGCCGGTCTCACCGGATCAGGGCGAGAAATACTGTTGTCCGCAGTGTTCGGGGGATGTCCGCGCGACGGGGGCGACGCTCACGTCGGATCCGATCGACTGCCCGCCGGTCGTGCGGACCTGGCAGTGCAGTTGGGTGTGGGCTACGTACCGCCGGACCGCAAACTGAACGGCGCACTGCTCGATCTGACGGCCCGGGAGAACCTGGTCCTCCCTCGTCTCCGTCCCTTCTGGAAATTCCCCCGATTGCACAAGAGCGCAGAGTCGAACGAAGTTCGGCGGTGGTTCGAAAAGCTCGACATTCGGCCGCGCGAGGGGCTCACGCGGCCACTGGCGACGTTCAGCGGTGGGAACCAGCAGAAGGTCGTACTGGCCAAGTGGCTCCGTCTCGATCCTCGTCTGCTGTTGCTGGACGAACCGACACAGGGAGTAGATGTCGGGGCCAAGGCGACGATCTACCACCATCTGCTCGAAGCTGCCGGGACGGGGACAGCCATCGCCGTCGCCTCTTCGGACTCCGACGAACTGGCCGCCATCTGCAACCGCGTGATCGTCCTCAGAGACGGTCGAATAGTGGCCGAGCTGGTCGGTGATGCCGTCACCGCCAAGAACATCTCGGCTGAAGCGCTCGGCAGAAACCACGCCGACTTCGACGGTGCACCTGACACCTTCGTCGCCCAGGCGTAGTGCATCGACGCTCCCGCACGTTCCCCGAAAGCAAAGAGAGAGATCAATAATGAAGTCGATGGCAGGTCCCCGACTCGATCTCGGGATGGACCGATTCAGCGGGCTCTACTTGTGGGCCCTGTTGATCGTGATCTTCTCCCTGTGGATCCCGCAGTTGTTCCTCAATATGGTCACGTTCAGATCGGTCGCGTCGGCGCAGGCCGTTGTTGCCATCCTGGCGATCGCTGCGACCATTTCGCTGGCGTCCGGTGCCTTCGACGTCTCCATCGGCGCCGTGGCAAACCTGTCGACGGTCGTGGCAGTCGCGATGCAGACCATCTACGGCTGGGGCATGTGGCAATCCATCGTGCTTGCTCTGCTCATCGGGCCGATCGTCGGTTTCGTCAACGGATTCGTGATCGTTGCGTTGAAGGTGAACCCCGTAGTTGCGACGCTGGGCATGGGCTCCGTACTGCTGGCCGTCCAGGAGATCGTCACCCGATCCTCGCAACCGGCACCGCCCAGCTCCGAAACGTGGATGAATCTCACGCTGACCCCGATATTCGGAGTTCAGGTCATCGTCGTCTACATGATCGTCATCGCGTTGGTGGTCTGGTGGGCGACGGCGCACACACCGGCCGGTCGCCACCTCTACGCGGTGGGCAGCAACCCCGAAGCGGCGAAGCTGTCGGGCGTAAGGGTTGGGCGAGTGCAGTGGCTCGCCTTGATCGCCTCGTCGACGATCTGTTCCATTGCGGGCGTCCTGTATGCCTCCGCGTACGGACCCTCACTGACCTACGGCGCCAGCCTGCTCCTGCCTGCGTTCGCCGCGGTATTCCTCGGTTCCACGCAGCTGATACCCGGCAGGTTCAACGTCTGGGGTACCTTGATTGCGGTCTATGTTCTGGCCACAGGCGTCCAGGGGCTGCAGCTCGTAACAGGGGTGTCGTGGCTCAACCAGCTCTTCAGCGGGCTGGCCCTCATCGTCGCTGTCAGCCTCGCGGGATGGCGTCAGCGTAAGGTGGCCGAGGCCCGTCGGATCGACTCGGCGCCCCCGGGCAAGGTCGGCGGAGACGGTCCTGCAGGGAATCAGCCCGACGCCCTGTCGACATCGTCCGCGTCCGTTCCGGCGAACTGACATCGGGTCATGCGAGCTCTCGTCACAGGAGCGAGTCACGGTGGAATCGGTGGCGCCATCTGCCGCCGCATGGTGTCCGATGCACTCACCCGCGATGACGTTGCCACTCTGGTCCTCTCGGCGACGGGTGGCGACCGCGGCCTGAGAACGCTGGCGGAGGAGTTGCGCGGGATGGGCGCAGCTGTGCACGTCGACGTCGGCGATCTGAGCGACCTCGACTATCCACGCGAACTTGCTGCTCGTGCTGTCGACACCTGTGAGGGCTTGGATGTCGTAGTCGCCAATGCCGGCCTCGCGCAGGCTGTGCCCCTCGGTGAGGCCGAGGTCGAGCATTGGGAAACGATGCTCGCCGTCCACGCCCGAGCCTCGTGGTTGATTGCCAAGGAAGCTTTTCCGGCTCTTCGTGATTCGAAAGGAAGCTTCATTGCTACGGGGTCGGTCAGTGGAATCCTCCCACACGGTGGACTCGGGGCCTATTCGGTGGCGAAGGCTGCACTGATCATGATGTGTCAAACCTTGGCAATGGAATGGGGCCCGTCCGGGGTGCGAGTCAACGTCGTCTCCCCGGGCCCGATCCGGACGCCGATCAACGCGAAGCTCGGCAACGACCCTGCCGAACTCGAGGCCAAGGCCGCTCGGCGGGCGTCGATCCTCCCGATCAGGCGTCTGGGGCGCCCCGACGACGTGGCCGCAGCGGTGGCGTTTCTCGCAGGGCCCGACGGCGGGTTCATCACCGGTGAGAACTTGGTTGTCGACGGCGGACTTTCTCGCTCGGTGAATCAACACGTGTGACGGACCCGGCGCTCGCGGTCCGAGATGCGTTTCGTCGATCGCATTCATATGAACTACCGATCTGGTCTGAGGAGGCCGACAATGGCGTTGTTTCGAAGGTTCACAGCATCCGGGAGATGGCCGATCGTCCGTGGGCGATCCAGAAGCGCAACCACCGTACTCGCGCTGACATCTTGCGCGATCATGCTGGCAGCATGTGGTAGCGGGACGGACACCAAGGGATCGGCGGATACGAATTCGGGTACGGCCGGCCCCGGGGTCGCAGCTGCTCAGGAGGCCTACAACCAACTCCGCCAGCCCAGCGAGGGTTTGGGCGGGTTGACGGCGAAGCTCGGGAGCACGCCCGAGCCTGGAAAGACGATCGTTCTCATGCGGTGTAATGCCACCACATGCGACAACTACGACCGGGCGATCAAGGAGGCTGCAGCCGAGGTCGGCTGGACCGCACGCTCGATTGCATACAACCTCGCCGATCCGGCCACGCTCAGCTCGGGTCTCGACACCGCTCTGCAGTTCCATCCGGCCGCGGTGCTGGTGCCCGGAACCGAGCCGGAGGTGTGGGCGGCCTCACGAAAGGCATACGAGCAGGCTGGTGTGCCGATCATCGGGCTGACCCTGCCGACGCTCGAGCCGAGCGCCAACCCGCCGATCTTCAACATCCTGGGGGCTCCGTACCTCGAGGCCCAGGGGAAGGCGGCCGCCGACTGGTTCGTCGCCGATTCCAACGGCAGTGGTAAGGGTCTACTGCTGTCCATTCCCGCATATCCGCTCTACAGGACCATGACGGACAGCGTGAAGGCCGAGGCGGCGGCCAAGTGTCCCGATTGCACGCTCGAGGATCTGGAGATCACCATCCCGATGGTCAGCGCGCAGCAGATTCCCCAGGCAGTTGTCAGCGCACTCCGGCAGGATCCTTCCTACACGCACATCGTCACCATGGACGGGCGCTTCCTCGTCGGACTCTCGGCTCAGTTGAAGGCCGCCGGGCTGGACAATATCCGGGTCGGCGGCACATTCGCCCGGCCCGACAATGCACAAGAGATCAAGAACGGGACGATCGTCGCACTGACGAATCAGTCTGAAGAGCAGCAGATCTGGCTGGCGGTCGATGCCGCCCTGCGGATGTCGCAAGGGATGGACCTTCCGACCGATCTGTACCAGCAGCTCCCGGCGTTCCAGATCGTCGACAAGTCGAACATCGATTCGCTGCCGGACCCGTTCAACACCCCGCAGGGCTACCGCGAGAAGTTCAAGCAGCTCTGGCTGGTCGAGTGATCCGTTCGCGCTCTGAATGCTGAGTCGCAATGCGTACGGTACCCACTCGCAGAGCGGGTACCGTACGCATCCCAGCGCGTCCGGGTGGCAGTATCGTCAGCCGAATACGTTGGCTTTGCGTGGGTCTCGTCGAACGATCGGGAACGTGTACGTCCAGTACGGCATATTCTCGTCGGTAGCCATCCACACGTCTCCGGGCTTTCCGTTCTCCAATGCGTTGATCACCGCCTCGGCTTGGAAGCTTGCCGGTGCGAATTCGCGGCCCTCGTGAAGATCCGGAGGGATGATCGCGGTATTCGTCCCTCCCGGGCAGAGGGCTTGAATACGTATCCCTTCGGCCTCGAGTTGAGCGGTGACCGAGCGGAGGAAACCGATCACCGCGTGCTTGGACGAGCTGTAGACCGGATCGATGGGCAGAGCAGTGACGCCTGCGTTCGACGCGGTGACAACGATGTCCGCCGGCGGTGTGGCGAGCCTCCGAGCGGTCAGCACGCCGTTGACGACTCCTTCGTAGTTTACGGAGAACACTCGGCGAATCACCTCGGGGGTGACCCATTTGAATCCGTCGGTGCCGATCTCGACGCCGACCGGCGATGATTGGACCCCGGCATTGAGGTGCAGGACGTCCAAGCGGCCGTGGTTCTCGATCGCGCGCGCGAAGGCGGAGTGGTATGCGGCGGGATCCGTGACGTCGAGAGTCACGTACTCTGCGCCGATCTCTGCAGCCACCTCATCGCCGTCGCGCCGTACGTCACCGATCAGCACTGTCGCTCCCAACTCGACCATTCGCTGCGCCGTCGCCTTTCCGATACCGGATCCGCCGCCGGTGACGAGGGCTACTTTTCCCGTCAAGTTCATTTCTGTCCCCTGTAGATCGGGCCGTCGCAGGGACGCGACGGCTGGCAATCCACACTAGCGATTCTTCACACATAAATGCATACTTAAATGCACAAAATTCTGGAGGAAGGGAGCGACTAGTGCGCCGTGCAGAACGAGAGGTGTGGTTCATCACCGGTGTCGGTAGGGGGTTGGGCCACGGCATCGCAGAGTCGGTATTGAGGTCCGGCCGGACGGTGTTCGGGACGGTCCGACGTGACGGCGACGCAGCGGACCTCCGCGAGAAGTACGGGGATCGCATTTGTCTGGTCACCGCCGACGTGACCGATCAACGGAGTGTGTCCGCCGCCGTCGCCGCTGCCGTCGATGTCTTCGGAAGGATCGACGTACTCGTCAACAACGCGGGCTACACGCTTGTCTCAGGTATCGAGGACGCGACAGACCAGCAGATCCGCGACCAGTTCGAGACCAATACGTTCGGGACGATGACAGTCACGCGCCAGGTGCTGCCCGTCATGCGCAAGCAATCGTCGGGCCGAATCATCATGGTGTCCTCGGTTGCGGGAGCGTCTGCGGCACCGGGCATGGGCTATTACGCCGCGACGAAGCATGCGATCGAGGGATTTGCGGAGTCGCTGTCGAAGGAAGTGGTCGACCTGGGCATCAAGGTCAGCATTGTCCAGCCGGGATTGTTCCGCACCGACACCCTCGGCTCGTCCATGCAATCCACAACCCCCAGCGACGTCTACGAGAGGTCGGTAGGCAACCTCCTGAGCGCTCTCACCGGTCTGAGTGGCTCACAGCCCGGCGACCCGAGTCGTCTGGGTGACGCGCTCATCACTCTCGTCGAGGAGGAGAACCCGCCGCTGCGGGTGCCCATCGACCCCGGCGCCACCGGATCGGTCCGGGGCCGACTCGAACAGCAACTCGCAGAGCTCGACGAGTGGGGGCCGAAGCTCGCCACCGAGCCCATCGGCTGAGTGCTCGAGGGGTCCCTGCCGAGCGCCGAAACCTACCAGGCGGCGCGGAGGAGTGCGAGCACCTCCGCGCCGCCTGGTAGGCCAGGCGCTGTGCTCACGGCGAAGTCGGACATCGCTGCGTCCGCGAGGTCCGCAAGAGCATCTTTGCCGACTCCGATATCGCGCAGCCGGCCGGGTGTGCCGAGCTGCCGGAAGAGCGAGTCGAGGGCCTGCGGAACCCGTTCGGAGCGAGAGATTCCCATCGAAGTTGCAGCCGCCAGGCGACCGGGGTGGTGCGCGGCGACACGATCCAGGACGTGCGGTAGGAGGATCGCTTCCACGACACCGTTGGCGACGTTGTGGTCATGACCGATCGTGTGCGCGAGCGCCGCACCGAGTCCGCCCCGGGCCGTGTCGGTTCCGTCGCCGGCCATGATGGCGGCGACGGCAAGTTCGGTGCGCGTCGACCCGGCCGAGAGACCCTCTTGTCGCTGCAACAACGCACTCAGCCGTCGAGCGGCGTGAATCAGAGCCGAATCCGACCAGTCGTTGGCGGACACGGAGATCAGTCCCTCGAAGGACATGCACAACGCGTCGAGCGACGCACTCAGCACCAGTTCCTCGGGCGCTGTGGCCACGAACTCCGGGTGGACAGCGATTGTGTGAGCGCGGGTCTTCGGGTCGAAGAGCGCAAAACGCTGTCGGTGGCCCGGCTGGGTCACCGCGCTTCCCGCCTTGCTCGTCGCTGTCGTCGGCGTGGTAGGAACAGCGTACATCGGCAGTTTCGGCGCGTTCAGGCGCGGACTGACGAAACCCTCGGACGTTCGGTGGGTGGCGAGTTCACGAACCGGCCTGTCTTCGGCATGGAGAATGTTGGCCGCCCGCGCCGTGACCATGACCGAACCGCCACCGACGGCGATCAAAGCATCCGTCCTGTTGGCCGAAATCGCTTCGACTGCAGCCAGTACCGCATCGAGGGGACTGTGTCGACGCACCTCGGCGAATATTCCGGTGACGCGTCCGGCGGCGGCTGCATCGAGAAGGCGCCACAAGTCCCGACGGGCTCCGAGCGACGGTCCGGTCACAACCAGCGCACGCCGCCGCCCGGAGCGCTCGAGCGCTTCGCCGATGGATTCCAAACTGTCCGGTCCCCACCGCACACGCAACGGCGCACGCCGGAACTGCCCGGCGGGGCCCGGTGCGGAACCGATCATGCGACGACTACGGCGGCATCCACGGTTTGGGGGAGGTTCGTCTCGACCGAACGGCGGATTGCGGCGTGGACGGCGGTGTTGGCCACACCGTCATCGAAGGTCGGCAAGGGCGGCCACTCGGTGCGCTCGCGCCCGAGAATCCGGTCACGAAAGGCCTCGTGCAGCAGTTGGGTAGGCCTGATGAATCGAGTGGCGCCCGACAGCGCTGCGGAGAGCGTGTTCGAACTTGCAATGCCCTCGGCCTGCCTGGTGGGCATGTCCGAGGGATCGCCCACCAGATCGGCGCGCGGCTCGACGATGCGCTCGGAAGTACCGTCGTGCATCATGACGGTGCCGTCCATGGCTGTCCACACGCTGCCCGCGGTACCTGTGACCCGTTGGAGGTTGACCATCGGCCCGTACGCGCCGATCGAACTCTGGATGGTTCCCATCGCGCCGTCCACGGTTGTGAATTGCACCAGGAAGGTCTCGGGTGCGTCCCAGTCGTGCTTGGTGACCTGTCCTTCCATTGCGGTGACTGTGGCGAATTCTCCGACCGACATCCGAATCTCGTCGACGACGTGCTGGATCTCGGCATTCGGCCAGCCGCCGAAATTCTCCGTCTTCTGGAACCAGCCCGGAGCGCTGGCCTGTGGACCCGCGATGATTCCGTTGATGCGGACGTGTGTAACGAGAGTGGGGTCACCGATGGCTCCGCTGCGAATCGTCTGTGCAGTAGCGGCCATATGCGGCTGCCAGCGGAACTCGTGCCCGACCGCGTGAACGACACCGTTGGACCTGGCGGCATCGCGCATGCGGATCGCATCCGTGAGCGTCGTGGCGAAAGGCTTCTCGCACAGGACGTGTTTGCCGGCGGCCACCGCCGCAAGGACGACGTCGACGTGGGTTTCCGGCGGGGTGGCGACGACAACGGCATCGATGGAGGCGTCGGCGAGTACTCGGTCGAGGTCGGTGCTGGCTTGTGGTACGTCCGATGCGATCGCGCGCTGACTCGTGCGCTCGGGATCCGTCCCGACGAGAGTCCGGACATCGAATCCGGCCGCGCGCAGCGCAGGAACGTGGGTCAGGCATCCCCACCCTGTCCCGACGACGGCGACGCCGAGCGAACGGTTCGGTGTGTTCACATCTTTCACGATGTCCTCCTATGGTGGGTCGTGGTGGTCACGAGTGCAGTCCATTACCTGCCGGTGGTTCGACAGGAGTGAGTGTTCCGGTGGCGGCGGCGTGCTCGATCGCGGACAGCAGCCGATGGTGCCGCACGCCGTCCGCGAAGTCCGGAAGCGTCTTCGTCCCGGCGTGAAGAGCGTGAACCAGTTGTTCGTACGAGTGCGCAACGACGTAGGCCGGGGTCGTTTCGGGTAGCCCGTGAACGCGCTCGTATTCACCAGGCGTCGGAAGCGGGTGGAGTTTCTGGTCGTCCCGGCCGGCTATCGCAATCCGTACCATGCCCATCTGCATATGACCGTGGACGCCGGTGACGACGATGTCCCCGAGCGTTCCGTTGATTTCCCAATGGAAGTTGGTGGCCTTGGACATGCCGCCTCGGTAGTGCACGACCATGGGGATTCCCGACCCCAGTGTCCCCATCACGGCAATCTGGTCCGGGGTGCCTCTTTCATGGACCCGACCGTCGGGGGACTCGACGGCCGTAGGCCGCCGGACGGCGGTGGTCGCCTGCACGCTGGTCACATTTCCCAGGACGGCTTCGACACCTGCCAAGGTGTGCCCCATCGGGATGGTCAACATCGTGGCACCCTCGGCCGGATCGAGAAGATAGATTTGATCGGATGCAATCGTGGGACCCCACGTGGAGCCGGAAGCGAGAATCGACGTCGACAGGATCTCGCCGATTTCGCCGCTGCGGACGACATCCCCGAGGTGCGCGATGAATGGCGCCGAAAGGATCTGAAGACCCACGAAGTGGGGTACGCCGGCGTCTGCCGCTCGACGGGCCAGCCCTTGGGCCTCCGACAGACCGTTGCCGAGCGGCCACTCGCACAGGACGGCCTTGCCTGCAGTCAGTGCGGCCTCGACCAGCTCACGGTGGCGGGAAACCTTGACGGTGATGACTACGAGGTCGACGTCGTCCGAGCCGGCAAGTTCTTCGGCCGTGTCGTAAACCCTGTCCAAGCCGTGGGCCACCGCGGCCTTCGCGCTCGACTCCGGCGAGCTGGCGCATCCCCCGACAAGTTCTATCCCCTCGACCGCGCGAATGGCGGGCACGTGCGCATGGGCGGCCCATCCGCGCTCAGCGCTCAACCCGACGATGCCCAGTCTCAGTGTGTCGGTCACGTCAGGTTCCCGAGCGCGGGCGACGGGCTCGGCAGTGCATCCATGGTGGTCGCCAGAACGTCCAACCGGCGACGTGAGGATCCGAGCAGGCGAGCCGTCGCCGTGGCGCGTTTGAAGTAGAGGTGGCCCGGGTGCTCCCAGGTGTATCCGATGCCGCCCAGTACCTGGAGGAGGTTCGCGACAGCGCGGAACGAGTGCGACGAACTGTACACGCATGTGAGGTGCGCGGACTCGACGAGGTCCGCGGTCGTCGTCTTCTCGTCGGCGGCGAGGGCCGCGGCATGATAGACGACCCAGCGTGTTGTCTCCGTGTCGATGAAGACGTCGGCGCACCGATGCTTGATCGCCTGGAACCCCCCGATGGGACGTCCGAATTGCACGCGTGATCGGGCATATTCCACGACCATGTCGAGTGTTGCGGACAGGCAGCCTAGTTGGAGGGCGGCCAGTGCGATGCTCACCAGTGCATACGCCCGCTCCAAACCGTCGGCACAGCCCGCACCGCTCAATCGCTGCGCCGGGGTGGCATCGAAGGACACATCTGCCAGGAGGAGCGTCGGGTCGAGACTGTCTCCGGCCGTGCGGCTCAGACCCTCGGCGTCGGTGGTATCGACCAGGAACAGGGCGGGCCCATCCGGCGTCGCCGCAGCCGTGAGGACGACATCGGCGATCGCACCGTCCAGCACCCATCGACGCCGTCCATCGATCGTCCAGCCTTCCTCAGAACGGGTCGCACACACGTCCCGTCCGGCCAGGTCTGGCTCGCCGACCGCGTCGAGCAGCGCCCATGTGGCCGTGATGTCACCATTCGCCAGAAGCGGCAGCCAGAGGGACCGTGCGTCGTCGGTGCCGGTGCATGCGATGACCGGTGCCGCGAGGGCGCTTGTGGCGACGAGAGGTGAACTCACGAGGGCCCGGCCGTACTCCTCCAGAAGCAGGCTGAGCTCGACGATGCTTGCCCCCGAACCGCCGTACGCGTCGTCGATCGTCAGGCCCGGGAGTTCGAGTTCGTGGGTCATTGCGCCCCACAACGCCGGGTCGTATTCCTTCCCGCCGTCGACGATCGCGCGAAGTCCTTTGTCGCCGTATCGTTCGCCGAAGAATGCGCGCAGCATCTCCGCGAAGTCGCGCTGGTCCTGACTCAGGTCGAAACTCATCTCTGTCACCCGGCCTTGGTCGGAGGTACTGGACGCGGCTCTCGGGGTAGGCCGAGCACCTGTTCCCCGATGGTGTTGCGCTGGATCTCCGACGAGCCTCCGTACACCGTGCCGGGGCGGGCGTGGAGGTAGTCGGCGATCCATGCGGTCGACGAGGTGGAATTCACACCGAGCGGTTGGGGCCCCAGATTGATTTTGGACTCCGTGCCCGATGGTGTGAGAGCCCTGGGACCCAGGACCTCGACCGCGAGTTCGGTGACGCGTTTGCGGTACTCGGACATCATCAGCTTCGAGATCGACGACTCCGGCCCCGGCGGTCGTCCGGAGGCGGTGACCGTGAGATTGCGCAGCGCCAGGCAGTGCATAGCGTGCACAGACGTCCAACATTCGGCAAGCCTCCGCCGAAGCTCGACATCGACGATGCCGAATTCGCGCATGGCGTCACGGAGCCGCAGAAGTTCGAGCTTGGCGGCGAGGGCAGCTGCGATACCCCCCGAGCCTCGTTCGAAGCCGAGGAGTGTGAGGGCTACCTTGGCACCGTCACCAGGTTTGCCGACGATGTTCTCCGCAGCTGTCCGCGCGTCCGTGAAGAACACTTCCGCAAGCTCGAACCCTCCGTCCATGGTCTTGATACCGCGGACTTCGACTCCCGGTTGATCGTAGGGAATCAGGAGGAAGGACAGGCCCTTTCCCTTGGGAAGCTCGGGCTCGGTGCGTACCAGCGCGAAGATCCAGTTGGCATGCGTTCCAGCGGTCTGCCAGATCTTCGAGCCGTTGATGATCCACTCGTCGCCGTCCAACACGGCGCGGGTTCGCAGCCCGAAAAGATCCGATCCCGCCTCCGGCTCCGAATAACCCTGAGCCCAACGGATGTCAGCGCTGATGGTGCGTGGAACGAAATGCTTTTTCTGCGACTCCGTCCCCCAGTGCATGAGGGTGGGACCCAAAAGGGTCATGCCTACCGGATCGGTGGGGAGGGCGTACTGAGGAACTCCGGCGCGAATGAACTCTTCGGCAACGATCGACTGACTGGTCAGATCGAGACCGCCGCCGCCGTACTCCCTCGGCCATCCAGGGGCGATGAGGGCGTTCTCGACGAGAAACGCCCGCCAGGTCGCATTGAACGACTCGCGCTCGGCGGGATCGAGAGCGCCGACACCTTTCCAGTCGGGGGGCAGCTCCTGGGCGAGAAGCGAACGCACATGCCTTCGGTACTCCTCGGCGGTGGTGGGGAATGTGATGTCCACAAGACTCCAGGTGACATTGTGGGGTAACGGAGATGAAGTTCATAGGCAGGTTTGCATACAATCTGGAATATTGCAAGGTAAGAAGCGCTCTACCTGCGGGGTTCCTGGCGGATTCGGCGATGCTCGACGACGCCGCGGTGGAAATTTGGCATGCAAGATGTAATACTTTCATATCGATTGTCGAGGCATGGAGGTTGACCTGTGGGTATCGAAGAGCATGTGCCGCTGGATGGATCAAGTTTGCTTGTCGGCGTGCGTGTCGTAGAGCTGTCGTCGAGTGTCGCAGGCGCCTACGCGGGCCGGCTGCTGGCGGACATGGGAGCAGCGGTGTCCCGCGTCGATTACCGGCTCGAGACCTCCAGCTCGGAAGCGGCCACACCTCTGCTCGAGCAGTGGCTCCACAAGGGAAAGACGACTTGCGTGCCGGGCAGCGACGAGGTGCTGGCCGCTCTCGACGCTGCGCACCTGGTAATCGCAGAGGCGGATCCGGGTGACCGCGAGTTCTGCGCCTACG
This sequence comes from Rhodococcus sp. 14C212, assembly GCF_011058195.1. Lineage (NCBI taxonomy): Bacteria > Bacillati > Actinomycetota > Actinomycetes > Mycobacteriales > Nocardiaceae > Rhodococcus > Rhodococcus sp. 14C212. The sequence continues at coordinate 20,256 of NZ_JAALEH010000016.1, forward strand.
CGGTCGGCCTGGAACAGCGAGCGCGAGAACTTCCGCACCATCCCGTCGTCGTCATGCTTCGTCATGGCGTGCAGGACGGAGAGGGGATTCCCGGTACCGCATTGACGATCTCGGCTTGGTCGGGGATGAGCTGGGCGATGGGAAATCCGGATGACGCACCGCTGACGTTGCCGTTCGATCTGGGGGCATACGAGGGTGGCATTCATGCGTGCGCTGCAGGGCTCGCGGCGCTGCTCGCTCAGCCTTCCGCGTTCGGATTTCGGCACGTGGATGTGTCCAGCCGTGACGTCCTGACCTACTTCACCGGCATGATCACGGCGAACTTCCTCCCGTACGAGCGGCCGTGGACTCGGGACGGCGCCCGGCCGCCCGGCTCCGCCGGCGTCTACCCGGCCAGCATCTTCCCTTGTAAGGACGGCCACGTCGTACTGATGTGCCGGTCGCAGAAGGAATGGGACGTCTTCATCGAGGGGATGGGCAACCCGGAGTGGGCCGCCGATCCGAAGTTCCGCGACCCCCGGGTCGTTGCCAGGCTATACGCGGACGAAGCCGATACCCACCTGATGCCATGGATCCTCGACCGTACGCAGCAGGAACTGCTGGATTTCGGCACGCGACTGGGTTTACCGATCGCTCCTGTCCGTTCGATGCGCGAGGCCATAGACGAGCCACAGCTTGCCCACCGCGGCTACCTCGAGAATCTGCCGGACACAGACATTCGTGTCCCCACCACGCCGTGGCAACTCCGGGAGTCCCTTGCCACTGCCACCGAGAGCGGTCGTCCCTGGCCCCTGAACCCGGATACGGCACGCTCGGCAGGGCAACTGTTCGAAGGCCTGCGGATCCTCGACTTGTCGTGGGTCTGGTCGGGGCCACTGGTGACATCGGTGCTGTGCGACCTCGGCGCCGAAGTGATCAAGATCGAGCACACGAACAACATGGACTCGAGCCGAACGAGGGGACGAGCCCGCCGCAACGGAGTCGAGGTCGAGGGTCCCGAGCACGAGGTCACCCCTTATTTCAATCAGATGAACCACGGCAAGCGCAGCGTCACCTTGAATCTCAAGGAGAAGCGAGCTCGCGAGATTCTGCTCGACATGGTCGAGCACTGCGACGTCGTGGTGGAGAACATGCGCCCGGGGGCGCTGCGGCGGCTCGGGCTGGGCTACGAGGTACTCGCCGAGCGCAACCCCGGCGTCGTCCTGCTCAGCATGTCCATGGCTGGTCAGAGCGGGCCGCTGAGCGGCATGAAGGGATATGCAGGTGTCATGGCCGCCATGTCCGGGATGGAATCGCTCATCGGGTACGACGAGGACACCATCGTCGGCAGCCTCGCCCCGGCACTGGGAGATCCCAACGCCGCGGGACACGCATTGAGTGTCCTGTTCGCAGCCCTGTTCCGCAGACGTGAGACGGGCCGTGGAGCGTGGATCGACCTGTCACAGACCGAGGCGCTCATGAACGTCCTGGTAGGACCGATGATCGAGAGTCAGATCAGCGGTCGGGTCGGCCCGCCGGCCAACACTCATCCGCGATTCGTTCCCAACGGCCACTTCCGTTGCGAGGGTGACGATTCGTGGATCGCGTTGTCGATCCGCCGCGACTCGGAGTGGGTTGCTTTCACCGAGCTGGCGACCGCCGGCGCATTCGAGGCTCGCCCCGAGTGGTCGACCGCAGCGGGCCGATCGAAGGACGTGTCGAGTGTGGAGAGGGCGGTCGCCCGGTGGGTGTCGACGCGAAAGCGCGACGAACTGCTGGACGAACTGCTCTCACGGGGCATCGCCGCGGCTCCGGTAGCGTCTTTCGAGGATCTGGTCACCTCCGACTGGAAGGCCGAACGCGGACTCACCGCCATCGTTGCGCATCCGTATCTCGGGAAGACCGAAGTGTTCCTCGTGCCTTGGCGGTTCGCCGGTCAGGGCCCTGCGACTCCCGCGCCGGGCCCGATACTGGGCAGCTCGACCCAGGCTGTGCTCGACGAGCTGCTCTCCCTGCCGGCGGACGAAGTGCACAGGCTGCAACACGAACAGATCCTGTACTAGGGCGAGGATTGACACATGCCGATCGACATCCGTGCAGTCGGTAAGCGAGCCGATCCGTTTCGTCGAACGTGGGACTCCACCGACGCGCTGCTGTATGCGCTCGGTGTCGGTGCCGGTCAGGAGGATGCGTCTCGTGAACTGCAGTTCACCACGGAGAACACCGCTGGAGTGGAGCAGCAGGTTGTACCCAGCTTCGCCATCCCTGTGGTGCAGACAGGACTGGGGAAAATTCTCACTTTCGGTGACTATCCCCGAGGATCGCTCGTTCACGCCGAGCAGTCGCTGACCGTGCATCGCCCGCTGACACCTGCCGGTTCGGTGACTGTGTCGGCGCGCATCGCATCCATCGCCGACAAGGGGTCGGGTGCACTCGTACGCATGGAGACGGAGGCGGTCGACACCACGACGGGGGAACCGGTCGTCTCCACCAGACTGGGATACTTCATCCGCGGTGAGGGCGGCTTCGGTGGTCAGCACGGTGACCCGAGTGGTGGCACGCCGTGGAGTGAGCCACTCGGCGACCCGCACGAATCCATCGTCGTGCCGACGCGTCCGGACCAGGCACTGCTCTACCGGCTCAGCGGTGACCGAAATCCGCTTCACTCCGATCCTGCAGCCGCCGGTGCCGCCGGCTTTCCGCGACCGATCCTTCACGGCTTGGCCACCTACGGAATCGCGACCCGCGTTCTGACGAACCGATTGCTCGACGGTGACCCGGCTCGTTTCGGCTCCATTTCGGCTCGCTTCACGAGACCGGTCTTCCCGGGAGACACACTCGTCGTCCGCGTGTGGCGCACCGAAGAGAGCGTCGTCTTTCGTGTGCTGAACGACGCCGGCGCCATAGTGCTCGATCGCGGCAGGCTGACCGGCCACTTCCTCGATCGTCACCCACCACAGTCTTGATCGACGGAACGATCCACCTACGGACGAATCGGATGAGTAAACAAAGGAGACAGCATGGTTGATCTCAACGGTCGCGTGGCTTTCGTGACCGGCGCCGCACAAGGAATCGGCGCCGCAACGGTGATGCGGCTTGCTCGTGCGGGTGCCGATGTGGCGGTCGTCGACATGAATCTCGACGGCGCAGAGGAAGTTGCGTCCTCGATCCGCGAGTCGGGCGGAAAGGCGATTGCCCTGCGGTGCGACGTCTCCTCGAGCGAGGCCGTCAACGCCGCGGTTGCGCAGACGAAGAGCGAGTTGGGCCCCGTCGGGGTGCTCGTCAACAACGCCGGTGTGCTGCGCGACAATTTCCTGTTCAAGATGTCCGACGACGACTGGGACACGGTGATCGACACCCACCTTCGAGGTACCTTCAACTGCACGCGCGCGGCCCAAGCGCACATGGTTGAGCAGAAATGGGGAAAGATCGTCAACGTCAGCAGCGTCGCGGCGCTGGGAAACACGGCGCAGTCGAACTACGCTGCGGCGAAGGCCGGCATCCAAGGACTGACGAAGACGCATGCTCTCGAACTCGGCAAGTTCAATATCAACGTCAATTCCGTTGCGCCGGGGTTCGTCGAGACTGCGATGATCCGGGCCACGGCCAAGGCACAGGGTGTCGACTTCGAGGTCTACAAGCAGCGTGCCGTAGACCGCAATCCCATGAAGCGCGTCGCTCAGCCGGAAGACATCGCGGGTGCCATCGCACTCCTCTGCAGTGACGATGCGTCCATGATCAACGGCCAAGTGATTTACGTGGCCGGCGGCCCTCGGACCTGACGGAGCGCAAGATGACGATTTCCCTTCGAGGTGCCGCGTATATCGTGGGCGCCTACGAGCACCCGGGGCGCGACCTACCCGACAAGTCCGTCGCCCAGATACACGCCGAAGTCGCCAAGGGTGCGCTCCGCGACGCCGGACTGACTACAGCCGACGTCGATGGGTATTTCTGTGCCGGAGACGCTCCCGGTGGCCCTATAGCGATGGCGGACTATCTGGGTCTTCCTGTCCGTCATTGTGATTCGACCGACTACGGAGGGTCGTCCTACGTCGCGCTCGTCTCGCACGCCGCCCAGGCCATCGCCACCGGCAAGTGCTCGGTCGCGCTGATCACGATGGGGGGACGGCCGCGCAGCGGACGTCGGCGTGCTCCCGCACAGGACAACCCCGCATTTCCGTTCGAGGAGACCTACGGGCACAGCAACCCGGCGTCGTACGCATTGGCGGCGCGACGTCACATGTACGAATTCGGTACGACCTCCGAGCAACTTGCCGAGGTGAAGGTCGCTGCTTCCACCCATGCGCAGCACAACCCGAACGCGCTGCTGCGCAAGGTCGTCACGGTCGAGGAGGTCGTCGACTCCCGATTCATTGCCGAGCCTCTGCACCTGCTCGACTGCTGTGTGATCACCGACGGCGGAGGAGCGGTCGTGGTGGTGAGTCCCGAGGTGGCGCGGCGACTCGATCGCCGCGGGGTGAAGTTGCTCGGAGCGGGCGAGGCGCCCAAGCACACCGGGCGCGCGCCGATCGATCTCACGTACACCGGAGCCGTGTGGTCCGGTCCGCGGGCGTTCGCGGAGGCACGTGTGACCCCGGGTGACATCGACTACGCCTCCGTCTACGACTCGTTCACCATCACCGTCGTGGAAACCCTGGAGGACTTGGGGTTCTGCGAAAAGGGTCAAGGAGGTCGATTTGTTCTCGACGGCCGTCTGCAGGCCCCGCATGGTGGATTGCCTCTGAACACCGACGGCGGGTCGTTGTGCAACAACCATCCCGGCAATCGCGGGGGGATGACGCGCCTCATCGAGGCCGTCCGGCAGCTGCGAGGCGAGACGCATCCGGCCGTTCAGGTTCCCGACGTCCAGCTCGCCCTCGTCCACGGTACCGGCGGCTGGCTCGGGAGCCGTATGGGCAGTGCGACACTCATTCTCGGACAGGAGGACTCATGACGGACAACGCCCGACAGAACGGTTCGGGCCTGCCCAGTTGCGAACCCGTCTTCGATGTCGATACCGAGCCCTACTGGCGCGGTGCTGCCGAGGGTAGGCTGCTGCTCACCCGGTGCGAAGAATGCAGCACCTACGTCTGGATCCCGCGACCGTACTGCCCCGTCGATCAGGCACCCACACGATGGGTGGAGGCATCGGGGAAGGGGACGGTATACAGCCACACGACGGTGCACCGCGGGGAGCGCTCCTATTCGAAGTCGGCGCCGTTCGTCCTTGCCTACGTGGAGTTGGCCGAAGGGCCGCGAATCATGAGCAATATCGTCGGATGTGCACCCGACGAGGTCGAGATCGGGATGCCGGTCACCGTCACCTTCGACCCGGTGGACGATGACGAACAATATGCCATCCCGCGGTTCAAGCCGGCCTGAACCGCATCTGTTCCGGGCGCACGCAGCATCGATCCGGTCTCGGCTCGGCGCGCACCGTGGCCTCGGCTGCGATCGAAACGATCGCAGCCGAGGCCACGGTGCGCGTGTATGGAATCGTAGTCCCGTGCTCACCTCGATGCCGATGGGGCGGGCGCATCAGGGAGTGAAAGCCCTTCACCACGGGATTCGGTCCTGATCTTCGTCGAGTCCTGCAGATGCATGCGACGGAAGCCCGTGCGGGACCTCTCCGCACGGGTAAGGGATCGGGTCAGGACAGGATCGGCGCGCGAGTCGGCATCGGCACGGCGCGGGCGATTCGGATGGTCAGACCGACATGCTCACGCGGCGGGGGGCGAGGACTGGGGAAGGGAGAGCAGGGCTTGGCTGAGCGACGAGCCGAGCATGTCCTGCAGCATCTGGCGGCTGGTCGAGCGGTGGGCATCCATCAGCGAGACGAGTCGCTCGGCGTCTTTCGCCTCAATTGCTTCGATCATCTTCTGGTGGTCCTCGGTGACCCTGCGGCGACGCTCAGTGTTCGACAGGTGCAGGCTTCGATAGGGGTCGGAAACTCTCCAGACCCGCTCGATCTCGGCCTTGAGGATGTTCAAGGGAGACCACGAGAACATGATGAAGTGAAACTCTCGGTTCGCCTTCACCAGGTTGTCGATCGATCCTGACTCTGCGGACTCGTGACAGCGCTTGTTCGCATCGCGCAGTTCCTGCAGCTGCGCCTCGTCGGGCCATGCGATCGACCGCAGCACCTCGCTTTCGAGGAAGGTGCGAAGCGCGTAGTACTGAAGAAGGTCGCCGGCGGAGAGTTTGGCGACGGCGTATCCCTGATTGGGCGTGCGCACCAGGACGCCATCGGATGCCAGGGCGCGCAGTGCCTCGCGAAGTGGTGTCCGGCTGACGTCGAGTCGCTCGGAGACGGCCCGCTGATCCACTCGCTGACCCGGTGAGAGTTCGCCGGTACGAATGAGGTCGTACAGCGAAGTGACCAGAGGATCCGCCGCAGCCGTGTCGTTCATGGTGTTCAATTCCCCATCTCCAAGGTGCCGCGGACGTCGAATAGCACGAATATTATCCGAAAAATTATGCAAACGCATCAGGTCGGTTCGGGTTCCCCGGCGGTTGTGGCGGGGTTCACGTGTATGCACTCGACTGTGCTGCTCGGTTTCGGTGGTTCGGAGGACGGACGTGGTGTTGTGGGTGATGGGTCCGAGAGTCTCATATCCGCCCGCGTGGGACGGTCGATTCCACCTTCTCGGCGTCCCGGTCGAGCAGACATCTCGGCTCGACCGGGACGCCATCCATGTGGGCACGGCAATGTAGGGATCGAACCGTCGGCGTGATGTTCACATTCAACTCCCCTGTTCGCGGCGACCGGATCGGGCGAGATGCGTCAAGCGAGTGTGTAGACCGTGTAGGAGACCCCGCCGTTACGGACGGTCCCGACGGATATGCAAACGAGACGGTTCATCCACGCGAATGCCGACTCCGAGGGGGCGCTGAACCGCGGAGCGGTGTGAACCTGCCCGTCGGCGCTCACGCCGTCGTACGTCATCAAGATCACGGTGCCGTCGGATGTCTGGAGCTGAGCGCGAACGTCGAGGGACATGGAGCCGTCGGGATGTTGCGTCACCCAATCTGATGCGCTGTTCACGACGCCGTCGAAGAACCCGTCGGGTCCCTCGCCACGGAATCGTCCTCCCGTCGCAGTCAGCAGAAACCGATTGCCCTCCGGATGCCCGAGCGATGCCGTCCGTTCGGTGTCGAAGTCGACGGACAGTACGTGGCGAAGGGAAGGGATGGCTTCTGTGCTCGTATGTGACATCGCTCTGTTGTAGCAGACAACGGGACGAACGTCCCTTGCGATCCGCAAATTTTGCATGCAAGATGGTCGTCGAGAGTGAACCCCGCGCGAGAAGATCTCGGCCGGCGTCGGTCGATTACGAAGATCATTCGAGGAGGTTGCTGGCTGTGCCCATCATCACCGTTCTGCCGCTCGGCGTGAAAATCGAAGTGGAGGAGGGAAAGAGCGTCTTCCATGCGGCGGTCGAGGCGGGGTATCGGTGGCCGACTGTGTGTCAGGGCCTGGGATCGTGCCGCACGTGTTACATGCACGTCGTCGAGGGCGCGGACGGCTTCGAAGAGCCCGACGACTGGGAACAGGAAGGCCTGGAGGATCTGGAGAGCACGGTCGGCGGAGTACACGCCGGAGTGCGCCTGGCTTGTCAGGCCCTCGTCTGCGGTGAAGCAACAGTTCGCAAGACCGGCGTCAAGCCGCCCGCGAGCGGGGACTGACAGGCGCCGTGCAGAAGATGCACGAGAGCACAGGAGGAGAGTAATGGCAAAGCAATTCACCCATGCGGGGACCGGAGACGTCTACTCCCTTCGGGAGGACGGGCGTGTCGAGGTCAAGAGCGCTGCAACGGGAGAGACCGGGGTGTTCACCTCCGAGGGTGAGTATGTCGAGGGCGAGCTGTACTACGCCGAAATGGTCATGTGCCAGTTCGTCGGACGATCCTACCCGGCCGAGAATCCGCCTCCCGAAACGCGTGAGCCCCGCAATGCATGAAACGCCGGTCGCGAACCGGTAAGGATGTGTCGGCCGAGCCACGCTCCGGCTTCCGATCGACGCATGGCAGTCCCGAGGGCTGTCGATCTTGTGGATACATCGACGCAATGACGGAAATCGAATGACGGCCGTGCCGGAGCGGATCGCATTCCCACAGAGGTGAACCGGAAGCCAGGACCAGTGGACGGGACGTACCCGACATCCCTGGGCGGTCATATGGCTGCCGGTAGCACATCCTGCAAGAAAGGTTAGGACCATGACGGACAATACCCCACGCGCGGTGACGCCCGAACAGCAGGCGATCGACGACCTTGTCGCCAAGAAGGTCGAAGGCCGGCCCGGTCCGAGCTACCGCGACATCCTCGAGTCCGACGGTCATCCGGTTCCGGAGTATCTGGAGCTCGCCTGGCAGGACCTGGGGGACGAGAACATTCCGATCGAACGCTACATCTCGCCGGAGTTCGCCAAACTGGAAGCGGAACGCGTGTGGCGCAGGGTCTGGCAGATGGTGTGCCGCGAAGAGGACATCCCGAGGCCGGGCGACCACATCGTGTACGAGATCGTCGAAGACTCCTTTATTGTCACCCGTACGAATGACGGTTCCATCAAGGCCCTGCAGAACACCTGCCTGCATCGCGGACGAACCTTGCGGAGCCGAGACGGCCGGGTGCCCGAGTTCCGCTGCCCCTTCCACGGTCTCACTTGGAACCTCGACGGTGACCTGAAGGATCTTCCATGCGAGTGGGACTTCAAACATCTCGACAAGGGCAAGATGTCCCTGCCTCAGGCCAAGGTGGGCACATGGGGCGGCTACGTCTTCATCAACATGGACCCCGACTGTGCGCCGCTCGAAGAATATCTCGAGGTGCTGCCCGAGCATTTCAAGATCACCGAGTATGAAACTCGAGTGAAGACGGCACATGTCGCGCAGATAATTCCATGCAACTGGAAGGTCGCCCAGGAAGCCTTCATGGAGGCCTGGCATTTGACTCAGACTCACCCGCAGTCGGCGCCGAGCGCTGGGGACGTCACAACTCAGGTCGACCTCTATGGGGACAATGTGGCCCGCACGCTTACGCCGGTGGGCGTCGCCAGCCCCAATCTCATCGGACTCGACGAACAGGATATCTACGACAACTACGTCGAAGGGCGCACCTTCTACCAGGAGCGCCTCGGCGTCCAGGGCACGAAGGACATCAAGAGGGAAGACGTCGACACGACGTTGCCCGAGGGTACGACGGCACGTCAGAAGATCACCGAGGAGATCCGGCGTACGGTCGGTGCCGCCATGGGTGCGGACTTGAGCGACACACCCCCGTACTTCCTGGTGGATGCCCTGGAGTACTTCCTCTTCCCCAACTTCTTCCCGTGGTCCCAGAAGCAGACCAACCAGGTCTATCGCTTCCGCCCCAACGGTCTCGACCCGGACTCCTGCATTGCCGAAGTCATGTTCCTGACTCCCGTCCCCGACGGTGCCGAGCGCCCCAAGCCGGCGAAGATCACTTGGTTGGAGCCGGGTATGGACTGGGTGGACGCGAAGGATCTGGGCCGGATCGCATCGACGATCAACCAGGACACCCTCAACGTCCCCGAAGTCCAGAAGGGCTTGAAAGCGCTGTCGCGCACTCAGGACAGCATCCCGCTCGCGTCGTACCAGGAGAGCCGCATCCGGCATTTCCACCACACGCTGACCAAGTGGATCGAAAAGGACTGACCACCGGCCGATTGCGCGCGTTCCTCCGCAGCATTCCGGTCGACGGGCGTGTCTCGACACCCGCCGACCGGGATGCGTGCGCACTACAACACGAACGGAGCTGCCTTTCATGCCGAACACGCAGTTTCCCATGGCAGACCTGTTCCACGTCGGGGTCGTCGTCGAGGACATCCACGAGGCCATTGCTGCATACAGCGCAACCGGGGCGACCTTCACGGAAGTTCGTGACATCACCCTGGAGGTGGTGCTCGACGGCGTCCGCCGGACCGAGCACATGTTCGCTGCGTACACCAAACAAGGGCCGCCCTACCTCGAGCTGATCCAAGAACTGGAGGGGAACATCTGGGGATCGGACGCACTCGATCTCAACCACCTCGGCTATTGGGCGGAAGACGTCGATGCGACGGCAAAGACTCTCGAACAGGCGGGTTTCACGCTCCGGATGATGCCGCCGGCGAGTCCGCCCCGGATCGCATACCTGTCCGGCCCTGGGAGCATCTGGGTGGAACTCTGTGGTCCAGGTGTGCGGACCATGCTCGCCGAATGGCTCACCACTTCATATGCCGGACCGGATTCTCTGCCCGTCCGCCCTCCGGCGTTGCCCACTCGATCATGACAGGAGCCGAGCCGATGGCCGACGTGTTGATCCGCGAGGAGAAGGACGGAATTCTCTTTCTCCAACTCAATCGACCCGAGCAGCGAAATGCCGTCAACAGCGAGCTGCGCCGACTGCTCAGCCAGGCAATGAACGATTTCGCGGCCGATACTTCCTTGCGCGTTGCCGTCATCACTGGTTCTGGTACCAAGTCCTTCTGCGCCGGAGCAGATTTGAAGGAATTGGCGGAGAACAGGGTGGGGCAGCCACCGCGGGACTACTTCGCAGACTTCGGCCCCGATGACTTCATCGAAAAGCCGGTGATCACCGCGGTGAACGGATACGCCTTGGCGGGCGGATTCCGTCTCGCGCAATTCGGTGATCTGTGCATCGCGTCGGAAAACGCTTCCTTCGGCATCTCCGAGGCAAAGTGGAGCCGAGGCGCGCCGTGGGCGGCCCCGTTGGTGAACATGATTCCGAGGCGCATCATGGCCGAACTCCTCCTCACCGCACAGCCTATATCTGCGCAGAGGGCCTACGACGTCGGTCTCGTCAACGAGGTCGTTCCCGAAGAGCGACTCATCCCACGGGCGTGGGAACTCGCCGAGACCATCGCGAACAACGCACCGCTCTCGCTCTCCGCCTCGAAGTGGTTGATGAGGGTGGGCGCGGAGGCTGGGGTGGGTGCTACGGGGAAGATCGCCGCCGAGATCTTCAGGCACGTGTATGCCAGCCAGGACGCCCTCGAAGGGCCTCGTGCCTTCCGGGAGGGCAGGAAGCCGCAGTGGAAGGGGCGGTGAGACTGCACAATTGTCGCGCATACAGAACAGGGACCGAGCCGGGATGCCACCCGCTGCGTTGATTCGGCGCTGCGGGGTCGCCGCCGAGACTCGATTCGGCGGCTGACGTCCATGACTCGAGCGGGCGCGTTGCTCGATGAGTGGTGCCACCGGACCTGTGGCAGCGCACCGACGGGCGGGTCCCAGACTGCGTGCGCAATGCCGTGCATCTTCTTTCGGTACGCGACCCTCCCGCTGTGCTCGACGATTCGGCCGGAATCTTCGCTACGCGAGGTGATCGGGCGGGTCGCGAGCACCCCCACGATGGGGGGACCCCGTCTGATCCCGGCGGTGCGGACCGGGACGTCGACCTCCGGCACCAGGTGGGCGGCACAGACATTGTAGAACCGATACGCGGCAACATGGATCGAGTGCCGCAGCCCGTCGCATCCCAGCCGGCCCGTATGCCTGAGATCATCCGATTCGCAAGGTTTCCGGTCTCTTCCCGATACCGATACGGCAGGGGTCCGGGTGTCGTCATGCCCCTGCTGCCTGCGAAGTGCCGGTTGCACACGGTCGCTCACCACCGCCCCGCCGCTCACAGCCCCAGCATCCGTGACGGCGGTCCAGCGGTTGCATGCAGACATTTATGCATGCAATAATTTCGGCCACAAGTTCGATAACCGGTGAAGGATGTGAAGCTGGTGAAGTCCGTACGAATCGGGGGCGGAATGGGCTACTGGGGCGACGACATCGCTGCGCCGCTTCGTCTCGTCCGAGACGGCAATCTCGACTACTTGGTGATGGACTATCTGGCCGAAGTGACCATGTCCATTCTGCAGAAGCAGCGCCGTCGAGATCCCAACGCAGGTTACGCGACCGACATCGTCGATGTGATCCGTTCGGTGCTCCCCGATGCGGTCGAGAAGGGCGTCAAGATCGTCTGCAACGCAGGCGGTGTCAATCCCCTGGGGTGCGCGGAGGCAGTGGCGCGGGTTGCCGACGAGTTGGGTTTGCGTGATCGAGTGAAGATCGCCGCCATCACCGGAGACGACCTTCTCGGACGGATCGAGGAGCTGCAGGCCGCCGGGGTAACTCTCGACAACACCGAGACCGGCCAGTCGCTGGAGGAGATCGGAGGAGAACTTGCCTCCGCCAACGCCTATATCGGCGCCGAGCCGGTTGTCACGGCACTCGAGTCCGGTGCCACCATCGTCATCGCCGGTCGCGTCGCCGATCCGTCCATGACGTTGGGGGCCCTGCGCTTCGAGCATGGCTGGCACGCCGATGACTGGGACCGGCTGGCGGCCGGCATCGTCGCGGGGCACCTCATCGAGTGCGGCGCTCACAGCACCGGCGGCAATCATCAGGCGGGGTGGGAGAGAGTTCCGGCGATGGAGGACATCGGATTCCCCATCGTCGAGGTCAATGCCTCGGGGCGGATCGTCTTCGGCAAGGTCCCCGGCTCCGGCGGCCTGGTCGATCGCGAGACGACCATCGAACAGCTTCTGTACGAGATCGGTGACCCCACTGCGTATCTCACCCCGGATGTGTCATGTGACTGGACCAGCTTCACGGTGACGGATCTCGGTGACGACCAGGTGGAGATCGTCGGCTGCACAGGTTCCCCGCCACCGGAAACCCTGAAGGTCTCGGCTGCGTATCGAGATGGCTATTCGGCGACGTCGATGTTTCTGTATTCGGCCCCGAATGCTCCCGGGCGGGCGAAGAAGGCCCTGGATGTCATTTCGCATCGAGTCAATCGCCTGTGCCTGGATCTCGAGCCCATTCACAGCGATCTCATCGGCATGGGGGCCGTCCACGGTCCCCGTACACCGAAGACGTACGAAGGCGAGCCGAACGAGGTTGTCCTGCGCGTCGGTTTCCGTTCCCGGAATCGTGCCGATGTCTCTCGGGCCGTAGCGGAATTGAGCACGGTCTTCCACGGCCCCCCCGGCAAGACCAATCTCGTCTCGGGTCGGGCACGGGTGTCCGAAACATTGGGCTATTGGCCCACGGTCGTGCCGCGCAATCTGGTCAAGACCGACGTTGTGACGATCTGAAGGAGGCTGCAGATGAAGGTTGCCGTGGGTGACATCGCCTACGCCCGTTCCGGTGACAAGGGCGGAATGTCCAACATCGGTGTCGCGGCGCGACGGCCCGTCTTCTATCCTGCTCTGGTGCGCGAGCTCACGGCCGCGCGGGTCCAGGAGTACTTCTCCGACCGGGCGAAGTCGACCGACCGTTACGAAGTGCCGAATCTCGAGGCATTGAACTTCCTGCTACACGGCATTCTCGGCAAGGGCGGGACGAGCACGCTGCGACTCGATCCCCAGGGAAAGGCCCTCGCCGATGCCATGTGCTTCCTGCAGATAGATCTGACCGAGGAAGAGGCCGCCGCGTTCGTCGGCGATCGTACCTGAGCAGGCCCCCTTCTTCTCTTTCCCGCTGTGAACCACTGCCTACCCCGAACCCTGTATCCGTGACTGCCTTTGCGGTCCGACACCGAAGGTCGACGACATGACCATCAAGCCCGAGCACCTTCCCATCACGACACTGGGCCACGAGAGCATCCGCGAGGCCATTCGAGCGATCAACGCCAAGTTCCCGCTCGAATACTGGTCGGAGAAGGAGAAGAAGGAAGAGTTCCCGCAGGAGTATTACGACGAGTTCGTCAAGGGTCGCTGGACGACCATGTCCGTGCCCGAGGAATTCGGCGGCGGCGGCGCTACGATCAGCGAAACCGCGGCAATGCTCGAGGAGGTCGGCGCGGGCGGGGGAGCTACGGCGGCGTGCAGCACCGTGCATTCCTCGTCCATCGCTCTGTCGTCGATCATCAAGTACGGCAGCCAGACGGTCAAGGACCGGTATCTGCAGCGAATGATCGACGGAGATCTCGTCGTGAGCTTCGGTGTCACCGAGCCGAACGCCGGGACCGACACCACCCGGATCGCCACGTCTGCGGAGCGAAAGGACGACCATTACATCGTCAACGGCGCCAAGGTCTGGAACTCGCACGCGCAAAGGGCCGAGAAGGTTCTCCTGCTCTGCCGGACGTCTCCCCGCGGCGAGAACGGCGCCAAGCCCGCCGACGGGCTGACCATGCTCATGGCGGATCTCCACGTGCCCGAAGTGACGATTCGCAAGATCGACAAGCTCGGCCGCAACGCGGTCGATTCCAACGAGGTGTGGTTCGACAACCTGCAGGTTCCTCTCGACGACCTCGTCGGCACCGAGGGGCGCGGCTTCTATCAGATCCTGTCGAGCGTCAACACCGAGCGAATCCTGCTCGCCGCGGAGTGTGTCGGAATGGGGCGCTGGTGCCTGGAGCGTGCTGTCACGTACGCCGGCGAACGCGTGGTGTTCGATCGCCCGATCGGTAAGAACCAGTCCGTGTCCCATCCGTTGGCGCAGTCGTACATCGAACTGCAGGCGGCGGCACTCGCCGTTCGCGAAGCTGCCGCCGCCTACGATGCAGGGGCTCCGGCCAAGGAGATCGGTCGCTTGGCGAACACCGCGAAGTTCCTCGCATCGGAAGCTGCTTTCAAGGCCGCAGACAACGCCATGCAGGTCCATGGTGGGTACTCGTTTGCGACGGAATACCACATCGGTCGGCACTGGATCGAGCTGCGCCCGCACAAGATCGCTCCCGTCAACAATCAGATGGTGCTCAACTTCATTGCAGACACCGTCCTGGGCCTGCCGAAGTCGTACTGACGGGTGAACCGGTGCAGCTCTGACAGAACCCAACGACGGAATGGAGGAGGCCAGATGATCGAGGCCGTGGACCCACTGGTGATCGACGGGTATCTCGTTCGAGCAGCGGAGCGGTCCCCGAACCACCCGGCTGTGTCCGACGGGGACCGGCACCTCACGTACGGCGAGTTCGATGAGCGCGTCACCAGGCTGGCTCGCGTGCTCGCCGAACTCGGCGTCGGATACGGTGATCGCGTCGCCATGCTCATGGACAACAGCATCGAGAATGCCATCTGTCTCTTCGCTGCGCCGAGGATCGGTGCCATGGCTGCGCCGATCAACAACCGGTTGACGGCGGCAGAAGTCGCCTACATCGTGGCGGACCTCGAGCCGGTGGTCGTTGTGGTCGACGCAGCCCATCTCGCCAAACTGGATCGGATCGGCTCGAACGCGGGAGTCGAGCACATCATGGTTGTCGGGGGCGGTGTCCGGTCCGATGCTGTATCGGTGGCGCCGGCGATTCGGTCCGTCGTGTCGTACGAGGAGTGCGTCGCCGCGGCGAATTCGGACAGGCTCGTCGTGAACATCGATGCCCGTGACGGGGCATTCATCCTTTACACCTCGGGGACCACGGGTAAGCCGAAGGGCGCTGTTCTCGGTCACGCCGGATATGTCGCCAACACCCTGGGCATCCTTCATGCGATGCGAATGACCAGTCGCGACGAACTGCGTCACATCGGCGTGCCCATGTTCCACTCAGGCGGTCTGAACAGCATTCTCCAGCAAATCGTGCTCGGAGCGCCAGCACTGATCACCGAACCTGGCGGGTACGCGGCCGACGCGCTGGTCGATCTCTGGGCGAAACACAGCGTGTTCACCGCCTTCCTCACACCCACACAGTGGGGTCAGGTCTGCGATGTGCCAGGCGTACGAGAGCGTAACCTCGCACTGGGACGGTTGATCTGGGGTACGTCCAAACCCCCCGCATCGGTTCTCGCCCGCATGCAGGAGACCTTCCCCGGGGTGCCCGTCTACGCCAATTTCGGCATGACGGAGACCAGCGGGACCACATGCTCGCTTGCGCCCGAGTACGCCCTCTCGAAGATCCACACCGTCGGCCGACCGGTCGGCCACATCCAGGTGCGGGTCGTTGGGCCGGACCTGCGCGATGTCCCGACGGGCGAGATCGGTGAGATCGTCTACCAGGGTCCGCCGGTGGTGCGCGAATATTGGCGAAACAAGAAGGCCACTACCGAAGCCTTCACCGGTGGGTGGTTCCATTCGGGCGACTTGGGGCGGTTCGACGAGGACGGCTTCCTGATTGTCGTCGACCGGCTCAAGGACATGATCGTCTCGGGTGGCGAAAACATCTACGCCTCCGAAGTGGAGGCGGCGCTCGTCTCACACCCCAAGGTCGCCGAAGTCGTCGTGGTCGGTGTTCCGCATCCGAAGTGGGTCGAGACGCCGCGCGCGGTCGTGGTACCGACGGACCCGGATGATCCGCCCAGCCTCGAAGAGCTTCAGGACCACGTCAGGCCCGTCTTGGCCTCGTACAAGAAGCCCACCTCACTGACCATCGCGTCGTCATTGCCGAGAAACACCATGGGTAAACTGCTCCGCAACAAGATCAAGGATGATCAGAGTGTCTGACGAGACAGAGTTGGGAAACACGGACCGGAAGACCGCCGACCGCCTCGAGGTCCTGCTCATCACGGGAGGTCATGCGTTCGACCGGGAACCGTTCCTGGCGGCGTGGCAGTCCGACCATGGGTTGCACGTCACGCACCTGGAACATCCGTCTGCGACCGACGCCATCGCCGACGGCAGTGCGGCAGAGTACGACGCCGTCGTCTTCTACGACATGCCAGGAGTAGATCCGCGGGGGCCGGCGAAGCCGACTCGATTGCCGCCGGGCGTCCAGGAGGGATTCGGAGAACTGACCCGTCGCGGCGTCGGGCTTGTCTTCCTTCATCATGCGCTCGCCTCCTGGCCCGCATGGGAGGGGTACGCCGAGTTGGTGGGCGGTCGGTACCACTTCTGGCCCGGCAGTCTCCGAGGCATCGACTGGCCCGACTCGGGTTACCTGCACGACACCCAGCACGACGTCACCGTGGTGGCGTCCGACCACCCTGTCACCAGGGGAGTGCAGTCGACGTTCAGCATCCGCGACGAGTTGTATCTGTTTGCCCTACTTGAAGATTCGATCACACCGCTGGTGACGAGCGACTTCGATTTCCGCTCGGAGAACTTCTACTCCACGGGCCGTGCGATGCTCGGACACAAGTTCGACCGGGAGGGATGGACGCACCCGAAGGGCTCCAACCTGGTCGGGTGGGTACGCGAACAGGATCGTAGCCGGATCGTCTACATCCAGCCGGGAGACGGCGTGGGATCGTACGGTGACCCCAACATCCGGGCTCTGTGGTTCAACGGCGTGCGCTGGGCCGCCCGGCGTACGTGACATTCGTTGTGGGCCGGACTATCCGGTGTCAACCGCATCGTCCGAGGTCGAAGAAGGTGGAGGTAGGAGATGAGCGTCGTCGAAGTCAGGGATGAGGGCACCGTTCGTGTCATCACCCTCAATCGTCCGGATCGCCGCAATGCCACGAGTCCGGAGCTGATGACTGCGTTGAACGATGCACTTCCGATGCCGAACGACGCCGTCCGAGCCGTGATCGTCACCGGTAACGGACCCTCTTTCAGCTCCGGGGGGGACATCAAGGCCAAGCCGCTTCCGATCGAGCCCGGATCGCGCCGCATGCGCGAGGTCTTCAACCCGACGATGCTCAGGCTGGCGACGCTGCCATTGCCGATCATCGCCGCGGTCAACGGTCCGGCACTGGGTGCGGGGCTCTCCCTGGCTCTCGTCGCTGATATGCGAGTGGCCTCACGCCACGCGGTCTTCTCCTCCGGGTTCGTGGACGTGGGCTTGGCGACCGACACCGGCGCGAGCTTCTTTCTGCCGCGTCTGATCGGATACGGCCGCGCATTCGAGCTGTTGACGACGGGCCGAAAGGTCGGGCCGGCGGAGGCGCTCGATATGGGACTGGTCAACCGTGTCGTCGATCCGGATCACCTCATGGCCTCGTCCATGGAGCTCGCGCAGTTGCTGGCGGCCAAACCCGGCGTCGCGGTTCCGGCTGTGAAGGAGCTGTTGGGGGTGGCAGCACGCAATACCGTTGCGGAACAGCTCGAGGCAGAAGCCGCAATGTACGACCGCACGGCGACACATCCACACCGGATTGCGGCCAAGCAAGCGATGGTCGCCAAGATGTCCCGCACCGGCGCCGAGTCGGCGCCGGCGTCCGCTCCGCCCAGCTCATCCTCTTCGTAGCGACCAGCGCGTGTCGCCCCGAGGTCTGGTCCGCATATCGGGTGCGGAGCAGACCGTCTCGCTGCTCCGAAGATCAGGGCTCGATCAGATCGGGATCCGCTTGGTGAGCCCGCCGTCGGCCACGATGTTCGCGCCGGTCACGAGTGCCGCGACCGGACTCGCGACGAAGGCAACGATGCGGGACACCTCCTCGGGCGTGCCCATCCGGCCACGGGGAATCTGTCCCACGATGCTCTCGTAGTAGTCGGGACGTTCCGATCGCACCCGATCCCACGGTCCGCCCTCGAAGAAGATCGGACCAGGGGAGACGGCGTTGACCCGGATCCCCTGGGGAGCAAGATTCTTCGACAGACCTGCGCACTGGTGGATGAGAGCGGCCTTCATGGCCCCGAACGGAGCAGCGGGGTTTGCGAACGATTCGATTGCCGCGGTGCTGCTGATGGCGACGACCGAGGCCGCAGAGGACTCCGCGAGATGCCTCGTAGCGTGCTCTACGAGGCGGGAGAATCCGAGCACGTCGATGTCGATGTTGCGTCGCCAGGCTTCCTCGCCCACACCGGCCGCTCCACTTGCGTTGTGGACGACGATGTCGATTCCACCCAGAGACGATGCTGCTGCGTCTACCCACGGGCCGATGGCCGTTCCATCTGCAATGTCCACGACGTGAGCGACAGCGCGTCCACCATGTGAAGTGAGCTGATCGACGGCGGTATCGAGTGTCGACCTGGTCCGACCGCAGATCGCCACCGAGCAACCTTCCTGGGCGAACTGGTCCGCGATGGCGAGGCCGATTCCGCTGCCTCCGCCGGTGATCACAACGCGCAAGCCCTTCAAGCCCAGATCCATACCCAACCCTTCCGAGGTGCTCGCGGAAGTGACGTGCCTACAGGCTCGATCGACGGGTTGTCGAAGCGTCCCCTTCCGGCTACTTTACTCAATATAGCATGCAAAGTAGTATGCGATTTGTATCGCGTCTCTCGGTAGACGACCGCCCGCACTCGAAGAGGAGCAGTGATGGCAGATTTCGATGTCGACGTATTCGTGATCGGGTCGGGGGGTGCCGGGCTTGCCGCCGCCGTCGCCGCCAGGGAGGCAGGCGCGGAACGTGTCATGATCTGCGAATCCGAAAGTGTTGTCGGCGGTTCGTCACGCCTGTCGGGTGGCTTGTTCATGGCGGCCGGCAGCAGGGCCCAGCAGGCCGACGGCATTGAGGACGACGTCGACACCTTCCTGTACGACTATCTGCACTGGAACAACTACGATGTGGACTTGGGGCCGGTCAAGACTCTGGTCGAGAACGCAGGAGCCACGGTCGACTGGTTGGAAGGGCACGGAGTCGAGTTCGCCGACCGTCTGATCTACACGAGCACCGAGCGCAACAAGCGTGGCCACATCCCCTTGGGCGGTGGCCAGGCGATTGTCGACGCAATGCACACCGTGGCGAAGCGGCTCGGCATCGACATCGCGATCGGCCAGCGGGTCGACCGTCTCCTCGTCGAGGATCGCAAGGTCGTCGGTGCTGCGGTGGGCGACGACGAGATCCGGGCAAAGGCCGTCGTGGTGGCCACCGGTGGCTTCGGAGCGAACAACGAGCGTGTCGCGAAGTACACCCCCTCCGTATGGTACGAAGGCTGGTCCTGGTACATCGGGGCCGACGGTGCTCGCGGAGACGCGCTCGACTTCGCTGAGGCGATCGGTGCGCAATTGACCGGGTTCGACCACTGCCTGCGTACCCTTGCCCCGAATTTCGCTCCGAACAAGCTCAATGAAGCCTTCCAGCCTGGGTGGTGCATGCTGGTCACCGAGGACGGGCACAGGTTCCTCGACGAATCGATGCCATACGCGGTCGTCGACGAGCGGATCAATCACGTGGGCAACCGGGCCTTCATGATCTTCGACAACGCAGCGATGCACCCGCCGGCCGAACTTGCCGATCGTTATCGGAGTCCCTACCGACAGAACTGGCCGGACCGCGACGAGTTCCGTCCGAAGAACTACGTCCCCGACCTCGTCGAGGAGATGGTGCAGAAGGGGCGGATGTTCGCGGGTGACACCGTCGAGGACGCCGCCGCGCATGCCGGTCTCAACCCGGGCGTCGTCGCGGGTGCAGTGGCGCGCTACAACCGCATGTGCGCCGAAGGCGTCGACCACGACTATCTCAAGCCGACGAAGTTCCTGTTGCCGATTTCCACCGGGCCGTACTACATCGCCGAGGTTCGGCCTTGCACCGTCAACTGGACTGCCTACGGGTTCCGCATCGACGACACCGCGCGCGTACTGCACCAGAACGGCACGGAAATACAAGGACTCTACGCAGCCGGTGAGTGCACCGGCGGTGTGCTCGGTGGCGCATACGTCGGTAGCGGCAACTCGATCGCCAACTCCTACACGATCGGTCGAGTCGCGGGGTCCGAGGCGGCAATCTATGCCGCATCCGTCGAAGGCTGATCGGAGCGCGCCGCGTGGAACTCGGACTTCGATACGACATGCGCGCGCCGGACTTCGGCGCACCGATCGCAGATCTGTACTCGGCTGCCCTCGAGCAGTGTGCATGGGCAGATTCGCTGGGCTTCGACGCTGTGCACGTCGCCGAGCATCACGGAACCGAGGATGGCTATCTCCCATCCTCCCTCGTCTTCTGCAGTGCGGTGGCGGCCCGAACCCAGCGGATCGGGCTGCAACCTTCCGCGCTGCTGGTGACGCTGCACGATCCGCTTCGCCTTGCCGAGGATCTTGCCGTGATCGACATCCTCAGTGGCGGTGGGCGGCTCAACGTCGTCGCCGGCATCGGATACCTCGAACGGGAATTCGAGATGTTCGGAGTCGACTTCGCAACGCGAGCACGAACCTTCGAGACGAAGATCGACGTTCTGCGCACGGCATTGCGAGGCGAGCCGTTCGAGTACGAAGGCCGGACCGTTGTCGTCTCGCCGGCACCGCTCGGCGACGGCCCCACGATCAGCATCGGCGGTAGTGCTCCGCCGTCCGCACGTAGGGCCGCCCGGTTGGGACTGCCGTACGTCCCCACATCGAGAGAGCTCTACGAACTCTATGAGGAAGAACTTGCCAAGGCGGGCAAACCTGCACCGGCACCGTTCCGGAACCATACCCCGACATTCGTGCATCTGGCCGAGGATCCGGAGAGGGCCCTTGCAGTCGTCGGTCCTCACGTGATGCACACCTCGAATATGTATGCTCGGTGGGCGATGTCGAGGTCCGATGCGGCGAACGGCAACTACAGACCGATGACTTCGCTGGATCAGGTGAGGCAGGATCCAGACATCTGGATCATCACTCCCGAAGAGTGCCTGAGTCGGCTCGAGGGGTTCGGTGAACACGACGAATTGCGTTTTCACCCGCTGTTCGGGGGGCTGGATCCCGACGAGTCCTGGGAGAGTCTGCGCCTTTTCGAGGACCGTGTTCTGCCGAAACTGATTGCGAACGGCTCCTTCACGAAAACATGAGGAAAAACTGTCATGAAGAACTTCGTCGTGGTCGGTGCATCGCTGGCGGGATTGCGTGCCGTCGAAGCAGCACGAAAGGATGGCTTCGACGGCCGGATCACGCTCATCGGGGGAGAGGAGCACCTTCCGTACGACCGGCCACCGCTGAGTAAGCAATTCCTCTACGAAGACGACGAGCTCGATACCACGTTCCGGTCTCGGAGCTACCTGCGCGACGATTTGGGTGTCGATCTTCGGCTCGGCACATGGGCACGAGGGCTGGACATCCGCGAGAAGCGCGTTGAACTGGACACGGGCGAGATAGGTTATGACGCTTTGGTCGTGGCAACCGGTTCCAGGGCCCGCACTCTGAGCGACAACGATCACCTCGACGGAGTCCACACCCTCCGCACGGTCGACGATGCCCGTGCCGTCCGTGCGGCACTCGCAAGCGCTGTGCACGTCGTGGTGGTAGGCGCGGGTTTCATCGGAGCAGAGATTGCCTCGGCCGCTCGCCGACGCGGCCTCGACGTCACCATCGTCGAGGCAGCACCCGTACCGCTCGTCCGCGCGCTCGGTGACGAGATGGGGGAGGCATGCTCGGCCCTGCACGTTCGCAACGGAGTTCGGCTGATCTGTGGGGCGCACGTCCAGGAGATCGAGGGGACACGTCGGGTCGAGGCGGTCCGACTCGGGGACGGCACAAGACTTCCGGCGGACCTCGTCGTCGTCGGCATCGGTGCGGATCCTGCGACGGCGTGGCTCGAGAGTTCGGGCATCGCCGTCGAACGGGGCCTGACATGTGACGCCACCCTGGCCACCTCGGCAGAGGGTGTGTACGGTGCCGGCGACATCGTAAGCTGGCACAACCGAACTTTCGGCCAGTCGATGCGCCTCGAGAACTGGACCAGCGCCGCCGAGCAGGGCCGTATGGCCGCGCGCAATGCACTTGGACTGGGCGAGCCCACCGCATATGCGACTGTGCCGTACTACTGGACGCACTGGTACGGAATGTCGCTGCAGTTCGTCGGTCTTCCCACCGCCGAGGAGACCCAGGTGGTCTCGGGCTCGGTGGACTCCGACAAGTGGGTGACTCTCTATCGACTGAACGATCGGCTGGTGGGTGCTCTGGCTGTCAATTCACCTTCGGTGATCATGAAGTGCCGCATGATGATCAACAACGGTGTCTCGTGGCAGGAGGGGCTCGACTTCATGGCAGAGCGCCGGCGGGCCTCGTCCGGAGTGTGAATGGACCAGCCGCCGGGTAGCGGGCCACCTCCTCGGGCGGCAGCCGAAGATGTGACAAATTGTATGCAATGAGGAGGTGTTTGGGTGTCTCGAGTGCTGGTGCCACCTGTTGCCGTGGAAAATCGTGAGCTGGCCACCCTCAGGGGCGAGGTACGTCGATTTCTGCGAGAACAGATCGAACAGGGCAGGTTTGTTCCGCATGTGGATACCTGGTTGACCCGATGGGACCGCGAGTTCACCCGTGAACTCGGTCGTCGGGGGTGGCTCGGCATGGTTATCCCGAAAGAGTATGGGGGCCAAGGGCGAACTTTTCTGGAGCGATTCGTCGTTACCGAGGAATTGCTCGTCGTCGGAGCGCCGGTCGGGGCGCACTGGGTGGCCGAACGTCAGATCGGGCCGTCGCTTCTGCGATACGGCACCGAAGAGCAGAAGAACGAGTTCCTGCCTCGGATCAGCCGCGGCGAAATGGTATGGGCCATCGGCATGTCGGAGCCGGATTCAGGATCCGATCTTGCGAGTGTGCGGATGCGGGCCGTTCGCATCGACGGTGGTTGGAGCCTGAGCGGGACCAAGGTGTGGACGTCGGGCGCGCATGAATCCGACGCCTTCTTCGCGCTTGCCAGATCGGAGCCTTTCGACCCGGCGCACCGGCATGCCGGGCTCAGTCAGTTCATCGTCGATCTCCATGCACCCGGTGTCACCATCCGCCCGATTCTGTCCATGGGCGGCGAACACCACTTCAACGAGGTTCATCTCGACGAAGTCTTCGTCCCGGACGACCGGGTCCTGGGCAAGGTCGGTGACGGTTGGCGACAGGTCACGTCCGAACTCGGTTTCGAGCGCAGTGGACCGGAACGGATCCTCTCGACCTATGCG
Organism: Rhodococcus sp. 14C212; assembly: GCF_011058195.1. NCBI lineage: Bacteria > Bacillati > Actinomycetota > Actinomycetes > Mycobacteriales > Nocardiaceae > Rhodococcus > Rhodococcus sp. 14C212. The sequence continues at coordinate 43,880 of NZ_JAALEH010000016.1, forward strand.
CTGCTCGCCGCGTCCGCCGGTGCAATGGCCGAGGGCGGGTTACCTCGTGACCCGAATCTGGGCAAGCACGTTGCGAGGGTGGCCGCTCTGCGCCAGATGTCCTTCGCTGTCTCGACAGCGCTGCAATCCCATGATCCTGATGCCGACACCGCGGCTGCGGTCGTCAAACTGCTCGGTACAACCGAGGAGGGGGACATCGCCGACTATGTCGACCGCATCACCGCGTCGGGAATACCGGACCATCCCGAAGTGGAGGCCCTGTTGAGGGCATCGATCCTGCAGCGCTCGGGCTTCACGCTACGAGGTGGTACCAACGAAATTCTTCGCGGCCTGATTGCCCGCGGATTGGGGATTCGCTGATGACCGTGCATGATTCGACGATTAAACTCGCCGCGTCTCCGCGTGCGGACACCGACCTCGTCGCTATGCTCGAAAGTCTTTTCGCCGACTACCGGTCGAAGCGCGGGGAACCTACCGCAACCGTCAATTTCGACGCCGTTCTGTGGCAGCGCCTGGACGATCTCGGTCTGACCCGGCTCACAGGGGACGAATCCAGGGGCGGGAGCGGTGCCTCCTGGGTGGAGTCGTCCGTACTGCTCGGGGCGGCGGCCGGCGCGGCCGCACCGGTACCCCTTGCAGAGCACGATCTCTTGGGCGGCTGGCTGCTCGAGGTTGCGGATCTGTCCGAGGGCGGCGGCCTCCGCACCGTGTGTCAGCCCGATGACGGCGGTCTCGCTCGGACGGTGCCCTGGGCACGAAGCGCCACCTCGATCGTGGCATTGTGGAAGTCGGACCGGGGGTGGCGAGTGGCCGATGTGCCGGCGGCAAGCCTCTCCGTCACCCAGGCTCGCAACCTTGCCGGAGAGCCGTGCGACTCGGTGCGGTTCGACATCTGTGATCTCGAGGATGGAGCCGACGTGAGTGACGACACGGCGGCCTTGTACCGCCTGCGCGGTGCACTTGCCCGATGTGCCCAGGCAGCAGGTGGTATCGCCCGAGTGGTGGAGATCGTGCTCGCCTACGTCGACGAGCGCGTGCAGTTCGGTCGGCCGATCGGCAAGTTCCAGGCTGTCCAATCGCTGGTCGCCGATTTGGCCGCGGAGGCGGCACTTGCCCGGGCGGCGACCGATGCGGCCGTCGCCCGAGTGGTCACCACCGGGTGGAACGACCCAGGGACGCCGTTCACGATCGGAGTTGCGAAATCCTGTGTCGGGCATGCCTCCTCGGTTGTCGTCCGCAATTCCCATCAGGTGCTCGGCGCGCTCGGTACCACGCTCGAACACGAGCTTCCGATGTTGACCAAGTCGATATTGGTCCACCGTAGTGATTTCGGCTCTGTTCATGAGTGGGACACGATGCTGACCGATCTGAGCACGGAGGCGGGACGGGACGGATTGTGGCCTCTCATCACGTCCCGATCCGATCACCCGACCGCCTGACCGAGGAGCATCTACCGTTGTCCGAGATCTCGTATGCCATGAGCGACGGTGTCGCCACGATCCGCCTCGGTGCTCCGGAGCGCCGTAATGCCCTGTCCGTGCAGATGGCGCGGGATCTCACCGACGCTGCCCTGACCGCCGAGGCCGATTCGTCCGTCGGTGCACTCGTGGTCACCGGTGGAGCCCACTTCTGCGCTGGAGCAGTTCGCGAAGTTCTCGCCGATGTGGGGCACGATCCGACTGAGGACGCGGCATATCGGGACTTGGAAACCGTCTACCGGGCATTCACTGCCATCGGCACAGTCGGGATCCCCACGGTCGCTGCCGTCCGTGGCGCAGCGGTCGGAGCAGGCCTCAACCTCGCGCTGGCCGCAGACCTGCGCATCGTGTCGGCGACGGCGAGGCTGATCCCCGGCTTCGCTCAGATCGGTATCCATCCCGGTGGGGGACATTTCACCCTTCTGAATCGATCGATAGGTCGTGAAGCCGCTGCCGCCCTAGGCGTTTTCGGTGAGGGTGTCACCGGTGAGCGAGCCGTCGACCTCGGCCTGGCCTGGGCTGCGGTGGACGACCCCGAGACCGAGGACTACGCCGCTTCCCTTGCCCGGCGAGTCGCGGCCGATCCGGATCTCGCTCGCCGACTTGTCATGAGCTTTCGTCGGGAGACGGCTCCAGGCGGAATGCCCTGGGATGTCGCTGTCGAACTGGAGAAGGCACCCCAGATGTGGTCGCTTCGGCGTAAGCACGGAAAATGACGTCACTGCTGCGGCCGTCGCAGTAACGAACGCGGGGGCAGACCATTGTGTGGTTGCCCCCGCGGCCGGCCGTATCGGCATCCCCCCGATCGAGGGGAAGGTCGGATCAGCGTGCGCTGCCGAGGTGCGGTAGTTCACCCGGTGCCACTGCGCGTTGGATCTGATGAGGCTCACCGAGATAGATTTCTTCGCCCGCAATGAGTCCGTCCGGTGTAATCGGCCAGACGACCAGAGCCTGGTAGGCCGTGAGATAGCTGAGATCGGGGTCGAGCGGCCCGCCGTCCGGGAGCCTTCTGTCGAGTAGAAAGGCACCCTTGACGACGTGGCGGAAGACGCCTTCGGTGATCACGGTGGACTCGTCGACGAGGACGCGGGTGATATCGAAGGACAGGCGGTTCTTGCCGACCCGCATGTTGTTCTCGTAGAACGCCTCGACCTCCACCATCGACCTGAGCCGCGTCGGTGATTCCCCACCCCAGAACGAGTACCGAGGGTCGGCTACGAGCGTCGCCTTCAGCGCCTCGAGGTCACCGGCGACTTCCGCCACGACGTGCCGCGCAACCACGTCGAGATTGCGGCGGAGTATCGGATCGGACTCTCTCGCAATGCGATCGGTGAGCAGTGACCAGCTCGACGCGGCGTCCGGATGCACCGTCGGGGCCGGGTGCCTGTCTTCCGTCATGGTTCAGAACAGCTTTCTGGTCTCTGCCACGATGCGCTCGGTGGTCGGCAGGCGATTGAGGCTCTTGGCGAATGGCACCGGCGTGAACAGACCGCCGACACGCAGGACCGGTCCCAGCAACTCGTTGAACAGGTCCTCGGTGATACGGGCGCTGATCTCCGCACCTGGTCCGGCGAACTGGGTTGCTTCATGTGTCACGACGCATCGGCGAGTGCGCTCGACCGAGTCGAGCACGGTTTCGAAATCCAATGGCACCAGCGAGCGGAGGTCGATGATTTCCGCGTCGATGCCGTCCCGGGCCAGCATGTCGGCCGCCTCGATCGCCATGGCCACGGTGGTGCCGTATGCGACGATCGTGACGTCGTTACCGGCCCGCACGGTTTTGGCCTTGCCGAGGGGAACGCGGTAGGGGCCCGTCGGCACCTCCTCCTTGACGGAGTAGAGGAGGCCGGTGTGTTGGATGAGGAGGGTCGGATCGGGTGACTCCAGGCAGGACATGAGCAGTCCCTTGGCATCGCGTGGAGTGGAGGGGAAACAGACATTGATTCCGGGGGTGTGCATGAACCAGGTCTCCACCGACTGAGCGTGCTGTGCGCCGAAGTGGCTGCTTCCGATCACACTCGTGACCATGACCGGCGTCGGTGTGGCGCCGCCGGTCATGTAACGGAACTTGGCGGCATGGTTGAGGATCTGATCCAGAACGTGCGTCGAGAAGTCGAAGAACATGACTTCGACCACGCCGCGGTAGCCGCCGAGTGCCAGACCCACCGCCGCCCCGGCGATAGCGCCCTCCGCGATCGGCGTGGCTCGAACCCGCTCGGTGCCGAACCGCGTGGACAGGTCCTTGGTGGTCTTGAAGACTCCCCCGATCGGATCGGCCACGTCCTCGCCGAGAATGACGATCTTCTCGTCGGCGTCCATGGCGCAGTGGTAGCCGGAGTTGATCGCCTGGGCGATGGTCATCTGTTGGATGCTGGTGTTACTCACCGCTGGCGCTCCTCGCGAAGGTTTCGTCGGCGAAGACACCCTCGTAGATGTCCGCCTGGTCGGGATCGGTGCCGGCCGCCGCGTACCGGAAGGCGTCGTCGACCGTGGTTGCCGCCTCGGCCTCGATGCCGCAAATTTGCTGCTCGGACATGTGCCCGTTCTCCAGGAGCCATCTGCGGAAGGTCGGGGCGGGGTCGCGCTTCATCGCCGCCGCCAGTTCCTCCTTGGGCACGTAGCTGTAGTCCGCGGTTCCCGTGTGCCCGGTGAGCCGGTAGTGCACGAACTCCAGGAATGTCGGACCCCTGTTCGCACGAGCCCGTGTCAGTGCGGCATCGAGTGCGTCTGCACATGCCATGGGATCGAATCCGTCCACACGCTCGGCCGCCATGCCGTAAGCGGCAGCACGCTTGGTGAGGTCGGTGTTGGGCGCGTAGTCGGCAATTGCCGTATGCTCGCCCCACTGATTGTTCTGGCACACGATCACGACGGGCAGCTTCCACAGGGCGACGAAGTTCATGCCCTCGTGGTAGGCGCCGATCGACGTCGCCCCGTCACCGAAGGTGACGACGACGGCGTTGCCGGACCTGTCCATCTGTTCGGCCATGCCCAGGCCTGCCGCGATTTGCATGCCGGAGCCGACGATGCCGGTGGTCGCGGTGAAGTTGACCTCTTGATCCTGCAGATGCATGGGGCCACCTCGCCCCCGGGAGCAGCCCTCCTCCTTGCCGTACAGTTCGGCAACGATCGATTGGAGCGACATTCCCTTGGCCATGGCATCGCCGAGATTGCGGTAAGTGGAAATCATCTTGTCGTCGCGTCGCATCGTGGCTCCGAGAGCGGCGCAGACGGCCTCCATTCCACGGACGGGGTAGAAGGCCGCGCGGAGTCGCCCCGCTTTGGATTCGGCAGAGGCCCGCTGATCGGCCATGGTGGTGCTGAGCATGAGGTTGTACATGCGCTCCAGCGCATCGGCACTCAGCGGCACGCGTTGCATGGGGGCTGGACTGTCATTCATGCTTCGATCCTCACGAGTCTCTCGAGGCGCAGGGGCTGCATATCGGCAGTTCCACCGGCCGTGAACGTCCGTCGCCGCAATATACAGAGAGTGTATACATTTTTGCCTTCGTATGGGAGCTGTCACCCGGTGCCCTACAGGTCGACGCCCGGTACATGCAGAGCAGCGAGGGCCCGCTCAGATTGCCTTCACCTCGAGACGGCGGCCTCGAGTGCGGCCAGGATCTCGGTCTTGGGCTTGGCCCCGATCATCGAGGAGACCAGCTCGCCGCCGCGGTAGATGTGCAGTGTCGGGACGCTGATGATGCCCTTGGCGGCGGCAGTCGCAGACTGTTCCTCGATGTTGAGTTTGACGACTCGAACAGCGTCACCCATTTCGGCGGCAACCTCGTCGAGAACCCGTGCGAGCCCCCTGCAGGGACCGCACCAGGGCGCCCAGAAGTCGACGACGACGAGCTTGTCGGATCCTAGGACGTCGGCGTCGAACGTCGCGTCGGTGGTCTCCACAACTAGTCCCATTGATTGTCCTTCCTCGTTTCCCGGTGGATGAGACCGTGCTCACGTTGAGATGCCGGCCGTTCAGACGTGACCGGCCCGCGCCAGGAATCGTTCGGCGTCGAGTGCGGCCGAGCAGCCGGAGCCGGCGGCAGTGATGGCCTGCCGATAGGTGTGGTCCACGAGATCCCCGCAGGCGAAAACGCCCTCCACGCTGGTGTGCGTAGATCGTCCCTCCACGAGGACGTATCCCTGGTCGTCGAGGTCGACGACACCCTTGACGAGTTCGTTGCGGGGGTCGTGCCCGACAGCAACGAACATCCCGGAGACTGCCAGTTCTCGGGTCGTCCCCGTCGAATTGTCACGCAGTGTGATGCCGGTGAGTCGGTCGTCGCCGTGAAGGGCTTCGACAGTGCTGTTCCAGGCGAAGGAGATCTTGTCATCGGCGAAGGCGCGGTCGGCCATGATCTTGGAGGCGCGCAACTCGTCGCGGCGGTGCACGATCGTCACCGAGCGTGCGAATCTGGTGAGGAATGTCGCCTCCTCGATGGCCGAGTCACCTCCTCCGATGACCGCGATGTCCTGGTCCTTGAAGAAGAAGCCGTCGCACGTCGCACACCAGGACACACCATGCCCGGAGAGCCGCTTCTCGTCGGGCAGGCCGAGTTCCCGGTAGGCAGAACCCATCGCAAGGATGACCGCGCGCGAGGTGTACGTATTGCCCGCACTGTCGGTTACCCGCTTGATGTCGCCGATCAGGTCGACCGATACCACATCGTCGCTGATGATCTCGGCGTCGAACCGGAGGGCTTGAGCCCGCATCTCCGCCATGAGCTCCGGACCCGTGATGCCCTCTTCGAAGCCGGGGAAGTTCTCCACCTCGGTGGTGTTCATGAGCGCGCCCCCCGCGCTGATGGAGCCCTCGAACAGGAGGGGACGAAGGTTCGCACGGGCGGCATAGACGGCTGCCGTGTAGCCGGCCGGACCGGATCCGATGATGATGAGATTGCGGAGCGGGTCGCTCTCGGTCATGGGTTCTCCTTGCCGGGGCGCTGGCTGTGGATGGGATCACGTCCTCGCGTGACAGTCGCCGAAGAAGCGCCGATGAGCCATAATGGCATACAGAAACGCATATTTTCTAGAGCGAGGCGGATTCATGATCATCACCGACGCCCAAGTTCACGTATGGCCCGCCGAAACGCCCGACCGCCCGTGGCCGGACGAACGGCGCCAGTATGCTCATCGACCCCATTACACGATCGATGAACTGCGGGCCGATATGGCCGTCGCGGGGGTGGACCGCGCGATACTCGTACCACCTCTCTCCGAAGGAGACCGGAACGACTACTGTCTTCAGGCGGCAGCCGATCATCCCGGCGTCTTTCGTGTGATGGGCCGGCTCGATGTCGCGGACCGGACGAGCCGACGTCTTGTGCCTCGGTGGCTGGAGCAGCCGGGGATGCTCGGAATCCGTGTCACCTTCAGCAAGAACCCTCCCGCCTCCTGGCTCGAGGACGGGACGGCAGACTGGCTCTGGTCTGCCGCGGAGGTGGCAGGCATACCGATAATGGTGTTCTCTCCCTTCAGTATTCCGCAGATCGGACGCATCGCGGCGCGTTATCCCGACCTGCGCATCGTGGTGGACCATCTTGGGTTCGCCACCGGCCTCACCGACGACCTCGGTCCCTCGATCGAGCGCCTGATTCGCCTGGCCCATCTCCCGAATGTTGCGGTGAAGGCAAGCAGTCTGCCCGCCTATATCACCGAGCCCTATCCGTTTCGGACCCTGCACGACCACATCGAGAGAGTGGTCGACGCCTTCGGCCCGCGGCGGGTCTTCTGGGGTAGCGACGTCACGCGGTTGCCCTGTTCCTACGGCGAGGCGCGGCGCCTTTTCACCGAGGAATTGGACTTCTTGGACGCGGAGAGTCTGGAATGGATCATGGGGCGGGGGCTGTCCGAATGGATCGGCTGGAAGTAGGAAGATCCGCTGCAGGCAGCGCCGATCGCTCTTGTCAGGCCGTTTTGCATGCATTACAGTATGCGAATGGCGTATGCAATTGGGGTTGACATCGGCGGTACCTTTACCGATTGTGTGGCAGTCGACACGCAGGGCAACATCATCCAAAGCAAGGTGCCCTCGACGCACGCAAGCTCCCCCGACGAGGGGGTGATAGCGGGAGTGCAGAAGCTGGCCGAGGCCGCGGGACGGGAAATCGAGGAGTTTCTCGCGGATACCGAGGCCTTCGGCCACGGCACCACAATCGGAACGAACCTGGTAGTGGAGCGGCTCGGTGCCCGAGTCGGGCTCGTGGCCACCGCCGGCCATGGAGATGCCCTTCTGATGATGCGCGGGCGAGGTCGGACCGCGGGCATTTCCAAGGACAAGTTGCTCAGTGTGCGCGACACCGACAAGCCGGATCCTCTGGTTCCACGCGAGCACGTCGTCGAGGTGATCGAGCGCGTCATCAAGGACGGCTCGGTGTTGGTTCCCCTCGACGAGCAACAGGCCCGGAATGCGTTGCGCTTGCTGCTGGATCAAGACATAGAAGCAGTGGCCGTCGCGTTGATGTGGTCCTTCCGAAACCCGACGCACGAGCAGCGGATTCGGGAACTGATCCACGAAATCCGTCCGGACATCTACGTCAGCATTTCCTCTGAGATCGCTCCCCGGATCGGCGAATACGAACGGACCGTGGCAACCGTCATCAATTCCTACGTCGGCCCCCGATCCAGCCGTTACCTGAAGAAGCTCGAGTCGGAGTTGCAGAGCCGCGGCTTGGATGCTCCGGCCTTCATCATGCAATCGAACGGTGGGGTGGCCCCACTGGCGTCAGCCGTCGGGGCGCCGGTCAAGACGATCGGATCGGGGCCCGTCGGCGGTCTTACAGGCACTGCCTCCATAGCTGCGCGCCTGGGGCATCGCAACGTCATCGCCACGGACATGGGGGGGACCTCGTTCGAGGTCGGTCTCATCATAGATGGCAGCCCGCTGCTCGTCGGCGAACAAGTGATCGAGCAGTACACCTATCGGGTGCCACAGCTCGACGTTCGTTCGATCGCCTGTGGCGGCGGCTCCATCGCCCAGGTCGATCACATCAGCCGCGGCATCAGGGTCGGTCCCGAATCTGCGGGATCGTATCCGGGACCGGCCTGCTACGGTGCCGGCACGCTTCCGACGGTGACAGACGCCGATGTCGTTCTCGGACTGATCGATCCGGACCAGTTCCTGGGTGGTCAGATGAAGCTGGATCGCACGGCTGCCGAAGCGGCCGTCCAGCGCCTGGCCGACGAACTGGGAATGAGCCTGGAGGAGACCGCTGCAGGCATCCTCAAGGTCAACAGCTTTGCCGCCGCGACGCTGATTCGTCAGCGGACCTTGGAACAAGGCCTGGACCCGCGCGACTTCATGGTCTACGCCTTCGGCGGTGCAGGACCCGTGCACGCCTTCGCCTTCGCGCACGAGCTCGGCGCCCGAGGAGTGCTCATACCCCTTGGTAACGGGGCCTCGACTCTTTCGGCGTACGGCATCGCGGTCACCGATGCAAAGCAGATCTTCGAGGAGGAGTGCTCGATCAAGGCGCCTTTCGACGTCCGTGCGCTTCAGGATGTCTGTACTCGACTCGAGAACCGTGCCGTCACCACGATGACCGAGGGGGGCTTCGCCCCGGAGGACATCCGTCTCGAGCGGACCGCGCTCGCCCGCTACGCAGAGCAGTACATGCAAGAACTGCCCCTGCCGCTGCCGGAAGGGGGGGTGAGCGAGGAAAGACGGAGTTCATTGGAGAGCGCGTTCGCGGCAGAGTACGCACGGCTCTACGGAGCCACGGCCGTGTCCGGCTTCCAACAGGTCGAGATCTTCTCCGTCCGCGTGATCGCCACCGCTGTACGGCACGCCGGTGCCCTCGAATCCGAGCCCCACGAGGCCGGTGGCGGTGCGGCGGTGTCGGTCGGCACGCGGGAGATCTTCTGGCCGGATGAGGGCAGGTGGGTCACGACGGACGTCTACGACGCCCCGCCCGCGCACGGCCTGGCCGTTCACGGGCCGGCCGTGGTGCAACTGCCCCATACAACGATTTCCGTTCCCCCCGGACAGTTCCTCGAGACGGACCGCGCCGGAAACTGTGTGCTCACCCGGAGAAAGGAACTGTCGGCATGACCGCCAACACCGTCGAGACTCCCCAGGGCACTGTCCCGTGGGACGGGCGTCAGCGAGGCTACATCCCCTCCAACCCACCTGTGATTCATCCGGCAATCACGCTCCACACATCGGCGCAAACGGATGTCGACCCGGTAACAGCCGAGGTCGTCCGCTACGCGCTGATGAACATCAACCTCGAGCACGCGGATCTCATTCAGCGCCTGGCCGTCTCTCCGGTCGTCATGCTGTCCCGTGATTTCCAGTCCTCGATTCTCACGGAGGTCGGTGACCTCGTATATCTCGGCTCGGGAGTCCAGTACTACTCGAACTTCCATTCGCTGATCGTCAAGTACATTCTCGAGCACCATCAGGCCGAGACGCTCGCCGACGGTGACATGCTGCTGTGCAACGACCCGTACATCGGGTGCGCCCACCAGTGCGACACCTCGCTCGTAGCACCGATTTTCGTCGACGGCGAGCTGTTCTGCTGGATCGCCAACTCCATGCACTTCCAGGACCTGGGCGGCACGGTGCCGGGCAGCCTGTGCGTGTCGGCGGAGGACTGCTGGCAGGAGTCGGCGATCTGGACTCCGATCAGTCTCGTCGAGAGGGGCCGCGTCCGGACCGACGTCGAGGATCTGTTCGTACGCCAGAGCCGATTCCCGGACGTGACTCGTATGGATCTGCGCGCGGCCTACGGTTCGCTGGAGACCACGCGAAAGAAGATCGTCGCGCTCGTGGAACGGTACGGTGCGGCTGTCGTCAAGGGCATCATGAATCGAGTGCTGGACGCCGGTGAGGAACTCTTCGTCGAGCGCCTCGCCAAGATCCCCGACGGTCGCTGGTCCTACCGGGCCTCCATGGAGGGATCGGTCCCCGGTGACCACGAGTTCTACCGCTACCAGATCAATGTGACCAAGCAAGGCGACCGGCTCATCGTCGACAACGAAGGCAGCGATCCCCAGGTGGGTGCCATCAATGTGACGTATGCCGGGATGAGCGGGTGCGTCCTCGCCTCCTTCACGTCACAGATGTTGCCGGAGATGGCCGGCGCGTTCGGCGGGGCCTATCGGCGGATCGAGTTCCGGCCCACACCGGGAACCGTCTCCTGCGCAGACCATCCCGCGGCCGTGAGCGCCTCGGCGGTCTTCACCCAGATGCACGTGCTCAACGTGGCGGCGACGCCGGTCTGCATGATGCTTGCCGCGGGAGACGACGAGACTCGGGACCTGATTCTCGGGGCGCCGACACCCAACCTGTCATCCGTCCTGGCAGGAGGAGTGCGGGACGACGGCAAGCCCTTCATGCTCATGGACAGCAACGGACTGATGGGCTCCCTGGCTGGACGTGCGTCCCGTGACGGGGTCGACGTCGGTGGCCAGTGGTGGATTCCGGATTCGATCGCCTACAACTCCGAGGAGATGGAGGCGCAGACTCCCTTCCTGGTGCTGAGCCGGGTGCTGCTTCCCGTAGCGGGCGATGGTGCCGGCCGCTGTCGTGCGGGCGTGGGTATGCGAGAGACGTTGATGGCCCACGGGATCGCCGGGGGAGCATTGGTCGTCCACCAGAACGAGAACGTCCCTCGCGCGGCCGGGTTGTTCGGAGGAAATCCCGGCTCGCTGGCCACGTGTCGCTTCAAGCGCAACAACGATGCGCTGGAACAACTGGCGTCGGGTGCGCTTCCGGTGTCCATCGAAGACATCCACGGGGACGAGGTCGAGCTCGAATTCAAGGGCGGTCCGGAGACACTCGCGAACGGTGACGTCATCGAGTGGGTCTCGCCGGGTGCGGCGGGCTACGGCGACCCCCTCCTGAGGGATCCGCAGGATGTGCAGAAGGACCTCGACGCGAGACTGATCACAGAGGAAGCCGCGGCCGCAGTTTACGGCGTGGTCTTCGCCGACGGCGTGGTGGATTCGGAGGCCACTGCGAGGGCACGTGCCGCTGTCCGACGCGAACGCCTCGGTGGGATCGAAGCCGGTGAGTGCGTCGAGCCGCCTGCAGGGGCGCGCCGTATCGGTGAACTCCTCTACATCGTCAATGGTCGCTGGTGGTGCAATGGTGCCGATCTCGGAGACCAGTACGAAAATTACAAGGATCGCGCCGTGACCCGGGTGGTGCCTGTCCGCAAGATCGCGGCCGAATTCGAGGTCGCCAACCACGAGATCGCGGATCGCTGGGAGTTCCGTGAGGCCATCTGTCCGGTCACGGGTTTCCGCATCGATGCCGAACTGGCAATGGTCGGCGAGCCGTCACTGCACGACGTGATCCCCGCAGGGGCCTGACCAACCCGGTCATCCGGTAGCCACACCGGATCCGAATGGACTCATTCCCGCGCCGGAACGGCGGCGTCCGAGGACGGACGTCGTCGTTCCGGCCACCGCGTCGAACCGATACGTCCTGCCCCCTTGGTGACAGATCTCGTTGTAGCCCAATCACACCGATATCACCTCAGGCCGGACGCACCCGAGAAGGGTTCGAATGGTGTCGGATGCAGCCCGCTGGTCGTCACATGAAGTTGCGGGTGTGAAGTGCTGAAAGTTCGACCGCCTCGGCCCCGGAGAACCCCAGGCGGAGAAGGCGTCTCTGGCGGCCTTCATCCATCCTCTTGTTGAGGTTCGCGACGGCACGGTGGCCGCGAGCGATTGCGGCCGGAGTCCATTCTCCGGCCGCGAGCAGCACCAGGGAGTCGAACACGTCGGAGTTGAGCGCCACCGTGGTGGCAAGGACATCGTGACGACGTTCGACTGCCCCCCGGAGGCGTCCGCGCAGCGACGGGTCGTGACTCGCTTGATGCTCGAGGTGCGCGACACCGAACGCGACGTGCCGTGCCTCGTCGACGCGGGCCAAGCGTGTGACTGCTCTGGTGATCGGGTCCGGAGCATACTTGTCGAGGAACGACAACAGCGAGAGGAAAGTACCTTCCCCCAGAACCGACAGCAGGAAAGTAGCCAAGGAGAAATCCGGCTCGTCGAGAAGGCTGGCCAACGATTCTCGACCCCCGACCGACGATGTGCCGAGCTCCCCACCGCTCAGCACCGCGCGGCGTCGGAACACTTCCATGTGCCGGGCCTCGTCGGCAGCCTGCACCGCAAGCAGCTGCTGGACCTCGTAGAAGTAGGGATGGACCCGTGCAAGGAGCCGCGCCGGAATGACGAGTGCCGCCTGCTCGTTTTCGATCAGGTAGGTCATGATCTGCACGACCGCCCGCTCGATGTCGCCGGGAACGTCGATCTCCGACGCCCAATCTACTGCAGATGCGGGATCCCACTGGGCTGCCGCCGCATGAGCATAGAGCCGTGGTGCGAGGTCCGCCCACACCACGTCTCGATCGTCGAGATCGAACGGTACGGCCGGCCCTCCAGGTTCGACCAGCGCCCCTCTGGCAGCCAGACCCCAAGTGGGATCCGGTCGTCGAACGAGTGCGGATGCACTGGAGGAGCCGGCCCGTTCGGCATTCAGCCACCGTGCGAGCTGAGCTCCCCCTCGCACCACCTCGTATGCGCCCGACTGCTCGGTTGGTTCGAATCTGTGTCCCTCCGCGCGGCACCAGGAGCGAAGGTCGACGCCCAGTGCGGGAGCCGTGCCGACGACCGTCGCTCTGCCGCCCACAGGAACCTTTTCGAGAAAATGGCGGACCAGGAGATGAGCGCCCTGATCGAAACTCAGACCCTCGAGGTCCAAGCGAATCATGGTCGGTAGTCCTGGTCCGTCAGATTGCCGTCCGCATCGAGAAATCCGGCCTCGTCCACAGCGCGCTCGAGGGATGCGTACGCCTGGGTCCTCCCGACCCTCCACTCCTTCAGGCCCTCCAGTTCCAGGAGAGAGCGCACTTCCGGATCGGCATACGACATCGACAGGAGCAGTTCGGTGAAACGGTCCGCGGTCTTCTTCGGAATCGAATCGGCGACCGTCATGTTGCAGTGGTCGTACGAGCCGGTCTGCGCCACGATTCGGACTGCCCCCACAGGGAACGTACCTTCTCGACCGAAGAGCATGTGGTTCGAGTCGATCATGCAGCAGGCGTCGACTTCGCCACGAAGGAGTGCCCGGGCGGCGTCCCGCTCTCCACCGATGTGGTCGCCGTGCAGACCGACCCCGACGTCGAATCGGCGTACTTCCAAGTTCTGTCCCGGCACGAGCCCTGCCGACCGCAGGTGCGCCAAAGGGATGAGTGTTGCCTGGGGCGAATCCACGGCTCCCACCCCTACGGCCCTTCCCGACAATTCCGTCACGTCTCGGATCTGCGAATCCGCCCGCACGACAATTACGGATGTCAGATCCTGGTCCGAGTCCCGCATCACAGCGGGCCGGACGACACGACCCGCGCGAGCGGCCATCCGCACCGTTCGGACCCAGGCGAGGGGCGAGTTCCACGCTGCGTCGATCCGGCCTTCGACGAGATCGACGACCTGCCGCTCGTAATTCGAGTAGAGGACGTAGTCGAAATCGAGTCCGTGATCTCGGAACCACGCGCGAAAGCCGTCCCATATTGTCACCACTTTGGGGTCGTACGCGACCGCCCCCATCAACAGCGGGCGCGACATCAGGCGGGCTCCTCGTCGAACAAGGGAAGCCCCAGCGACAGGCGGCCGACGAAGTCGCGGAGCGCCTCCGATGTCGGTGCCATCACTCGAGCAGCAAGCGAGTCCCGGAATTGGCGTTCGATGCCGAGTTCCTTCCGGAAGGCCGTCCCGCCGCACAGTTTCATCACGCCGTCGCTGACTGCGGACGCGGCCTCCGCTGCGACGAGTTTCACCTGGAGGACACGCAGAATCGCGTCGTCGCGGTCGCCCTCGAGTGCGCTCAGGGTGTCGTTGACGAACGCGCGGGTCGAATCGACCTGAATCCTCAGATCTGCAAATGCGCTGCGGGGGAGCACCTGAGAGGCGAGGTTGGTGTCGAGATGCTCGAGCCGCGAGTGTGTCAGGTGGGCGGCCGCCTGGTCCAGCAGAGCCTCCATCAAGCCGAGTGAGAAGGCGGCATTGAGGAGCAGGAATCGGGGAAGGATGACGCCCAGGGCGATGTTCAGCCCGTCGCCGTCCTCCCCCAGAATGGCAGTCCGTGGGACCAGCACTGCCTCGGCCCGCATCGGCCGCGACGCGTTGCCGCACAGCCCGAGCCCGTTGAAGCTGCCGTCGACGCGCAGGCCTGCAATGCCGTCGGGTACCGACCACAGGGTCATCCCCCCGGTCGCGGCATTTCCGACGGGTCGGCTCGACCAGACATAGATGTCGGCCTCTCCAGCCGAGGTGACCCAGCTCTTTCGAGCATCGAGGCGAATTCGGTCACCGTCGGATATTGCCGTCGACATGGGCGCCCAGAAGTGACTGCGGGACCCGGTCTCGGAGAAGGCCAAGGTGCACAAGCCCCGGCCCGTCGCGACCTGCGCCTGCTGTTCGGGGGATCCGTGAGTGTCGATCACGGCCGAAGCCGCGTAGTGCATCATGAGAGTCATCGCGGTCGAGCCGCACGCCGATGCGACCCGTTCGATCACCTCGACTCCCGCGGACAGGGGAGCGCCACCGCCCCCTGCTTCGGAGGGGCTCATGAGACCGAGCAGTCCGTTCTTCGCGAGAGCAGCGAGCGCCTCGCGCGGATACTCACCCGTCTCGTCGATGCGCTGGGCCGAAGGGCGAACGATATTCTCGATGATCGCGCTCAATCTCGCGTCGAGATCGTGGTCCACGGCAGTGCCGTCGGTCATGGATGGATTCCCTTCGAATATCGGGCTGAAGCAGTAGCGGTCGGTCCCTCCCGTCGGTCGAAAATTGCGGTGGGAGGAGTACCGTCATTTCTCGGAGATGCTCAATGCCTCATTCGGGCAGCCCTCTACGGCGGAGATGATCAATTCCCGATCGCTCTCGGCGAACGTGCCCTCGGTGGGCAGGCTCAGTACCCCGTCCTCGGTCACCTCGAAGACCTGGGGGGCAATCGACTCGCACAGGCCCAAGCCCTGGCACTTCCTTCGATCGACGTACACCTTGGCCATGATGGTTCCCTTCTCGCCTGAACTTGTGATCCGGCATACCAGAGTATGCCTTATTGCATGCATATTGGAAGAGCGGCACGTCCCCTGTCACACCGCGGCAAGAACGGTCGTGGCCGCTGCCATCAGTGCGGCGGCGTGCTCGTCCGGCGTCCGCCCGTCGGGGCGCGGCACCTCGATACTCAGGGGGAGATCGGCGGGCAGTGCCCGAATCGTCTCTACCAGCGGGAGTACGCCCGCGCCCGGGTCGAGTCGCGCCGATATGGCCTCAGCGCGCGCCTTGACCGGGTCGCTCTCGGCGCCGGCACGACTCACGTCACAGATCTGGGCCACGGTGAGGTATCGCGGAGGGAGTGCGGACAGGTCGCTGACGGTTGCGCCGGTCCTGGCCAAGTGCAGGGTGTCGACGAGGATGTAAGCATTTTCGGCTTCCGACCGATCGACGACGGTTCGTGCATCGTCGAGGGTCTTGACGCCACTGAAACCCATGAACTCCAGCACGCAGGACAGCCCGTACTCGGCGGCGGCTCCTGCCAGTTCGGCCAGAAGGTCGGCATTGCGGTCGAGGTCGGGTTCGTAGCTGGTGACCCCGACAGAACGAGCTCCGAGCTCGGCTGCAGTCTCGAGCATGGCTTGTCGGGGAGTGAGTACTCCGTCCGCGGGGCTGAAGCGGAACACCTCCGCGTCCAAGAGCTGCACTCCTGCGTCGTCCAGGGCGCGGCGCACCTGGCGAATGCCCGTCGCATTGCCCAGCAGATCGTTGTCCACGCCGCTTCCCGGAATTGCGGCCAGGCGAAGCCCCACGGACCGGAAGCCTGCCTTGCCTGCGGCTCGAATGGCGTCCACGGGATGCGATCCGATCAGGCTCAGGGCGGCGAGGGAAAGCTCTTGCATAATTTTCGACCTCATTGCGTTGATGAAGAATTGTATGCAGAATAGCCTAAACGATCGCCGTAACGGCGGTCTCGTATCTGAGGCCCGAGGCCGGATGCGAAGACGCACCAGCCGCTTTCGAAAGGCAAGCCGACGTATGACGAAGTACAAGACGATCGAGGTCGCCGAGGATGCGGGGGTTGCCGAGATCATCCTGTCGCGTCCGGAGCGACTGAACGCCATCGACGAGGATGTACGTCCCGAGTTGATCGATGCGCTCACCGACCTCGGTTTCACCAAGGGGATCCGCGCCGTCGTACTCGGCGCACGGGGCAAGGTGTTCTCCGCGGGTGGCGACTTCGAGATGATGAAGCGACGCAACGGAGATCCGGTCGGGGCCGAGAGGGGCTCCCTCGACGGCAGGCAACTGTTGCGCACCATCTTCGAGGTGCCGGTTCCTGTGATCGCGGCCCTGCAGGGTCATGCGGTCGGGCTGGGATCCACCATCGCGCTCTCGTGCGACGTCGTCGTGGCGAGCAAGGGGGTCCGCATCATGGACTCGCACGTCAAGATCGGGCTGGTCGCGGGGGACGGCGGAGCGGTGGTGTGGCCACCGAGTGTCGGGCTCATCCGCACCAAGCGGCACCTGCTCTTCGGGGATCCGGTGTTGGCCGAGGACGGCTATGCCATGGGCATGGTCTCGGACCTGGTGGAGACTCCCGACGAGGTGCTGCCTCTGGCCAGGGATCTGGCTCGCCGGCTGGCGGAACTCCCACCCCTGGCCGTTCAGGGGACCAAGCGCACGTTGAATGCTGCACTGGCTCAGCAATCGACCGGCGTGCTGGATCTCGGCCTGATGCTCGAGCTCGGCACCATGCAGAGCGAGGATCTGCTCGAAGCCATCGATGCCTTCGAGAACAAGCGGAAAGGTCACTACACCGGTGCGTGAGCTCACCGGTCTGTTCAACTTACGCTCGGCTCGATATCATGCAAAATAATATGCACACACCCGTCCTCCTCCCTACAGATTGGGTAGAGTCATGACTGCTGCAACCATCCCTGCGTTCCCCGCTCGTCGAAAGTGCCCGTTCTCTGCTCCGGACGAGTACGCGCAGTGGCGCGAGCACGACAAGCCCGTCAAGGTGCAGTACCCCAACGGGACCGAGGTGTGGGCCGTCACGAGGTACCAGGATGTCAAGGCGGTGCTCCACGACGGTGAGAGAACCACGGCGAACAAGCTGGCGCCGGGCTTCCCGCAACAGCGCAAGGGCGTCATCGCCCTGACTCAGGACGGCAACCTGGAGTACCTCGACGAGCCCGAGCACGGTCGGCTGCGCAGGATGATGTCGCCCGACTTCACGGCGCGCAGGATCTTCTCCAATCGGGGTGAGCTTCAGCGGATTGTCGACCTCGCCATCGACAATATGCTGGAACTGGGTGGTAAGGCCGATCTGCAGCAGGCATTCAGCCTTCCGGTCCCCAGCCTTGTCACGTGCAACCTTCTCGGGGTTCCCTACGAGGATCACCACTTCTTCGAAGAGGTGACCGGGGTCATGCTCTCGACTCAAACCACCGCGGAGAAGTTCAAGGCCACCTTGGACAGCCTCGTCGACTACCTTCATGGAATTGTGAGGAGGAAGGTGGACGCGCCGTCCGAGGACGACTTGATCGGCCGTCTCATCATCGAGCATGTCCGCAACGGCGAACTCACCTATGACACCATCGTCAATCTCACCCTCCAGCTCCTGGTGGCCGGCCACGAGACGACCGCAAATCAGATCTCGATGGGCGTCCTTTCTTTGCTTACCGACGACGAACTCCGGGCGACGATGCTGGCCAACCCGGACATGTGGCCGCGCGCGGTGGACGAGCTCCTCCGAATCCACTCGGTCACGGACGCCGTCATGATCCGCATGGCCACCGCAGACATCGAAGTCGGAGGCCAGCTCATCAAGACCGGCGAAGGAATCCTTCCCCTGGGCGCCGGCGCCAACCACGATCCGGACGTCTTCCCCGAGCCCATGAAGGTCAAGCTCGACCGGCCGAAGGGCGTTCACCACATGGGATTCGGCATCGGTATGCACTCGTGCATCGGTCAGAACCTGGCTCGCACCGAACTGGAGCTTGCGTACAAGACCCTGCTGGAGCGAATCCCCACGCTGAGACTCGCCGTCCCCGAGGAAAAGCTGGATTACAAGCACGACGGTTTCGTCTGGGGTGTGCACTCCCTTCCCGTCGAGTGGTGACAGGCGGTCTCCGACCGACAGCGAACCGGCGTCCCGGCCCGGATCCCCCTCCCGTCGCGGCGAAGATGTGAAACCTTCGACACCGCTGGTGGCGACGGGTGAGGACGGCCTCCGGTATCCGCTGCGCGTGAAGCGCCGGTCGGACGGATCTCCGGGGTACTTCACACAACAATGTCTATGGATAGGGTAGCTTCATGAATTCACGGTCTGATCAAAGTCACTCGTCGCCGCAGTTCTCCGTTCTCGCGCCGCTCGGGGAACGGAGGCAACAGGAAGGCAGCCTGGCTCCGCGCTTGTCGACATTGTCGGGCAAGCGGATCGCATTCGTGTTCGACTATGCGTTTCGGGGCGACGAGATGTTCGCCCGGTTCATGGAACAGGCGCACGAGCGGTTCGCGGATGTGACATTCCTCGATCCCGACAAGTTCGGCAACTTCCACGGTCCCGCGGAGGAAGGTGAAGAGGCTCTGGAGCGCCTCGCCGAGAGCCTCGAGAGCCAGGAGTTCGACGCCGCCATCGTCGGCGTCGGTGCTTGAGGCAGTTGCACGCCTGCCGTGTTGCGGGCTTGCGTTTCGATCGAGCGTGCAGGATTGCCCTCGGTCGGTTTGATCGGAAGTGAGTTCGTGCCGATGGCCGAACTGACTGCCAAGGCGTTCGGAATCGCCGGGGTACCACTGGCCGTGTACCCGGGTGTGATCATGGCCGACTCCGACATCGACTTCCATGCCAAGGTCGCCAACGCCATGGTGCCTGCGATGTTCGATGCACTGCTCAGCGATCGAGCGGCAGCGGTCGACGGATCGGTCGAGCACATAGCCGCCGGCGAAGTGGTTTTCACCGGCGACTACGACGAGGTCCTGGAGGAATTCACGAGGCGGGGCTGGACCGAGGGTCTGCCCATCGTTCCGCCTACGCGCGAGCGCGTCGATGCGTTCCTGGCATGCACAGATCTCGCTGCCACCACCTCGCTGGGCAACCTGCGCTCGTCGAATACCGAGGCAACGGTCCTGTCGGTCGCGGTAAATGGTGTGATGGCGGGATGCCGTCCCGAATACATGCCGATTCTCGTTGCGGTTGTGGAGGCTTTGGCCGATCGGGCATTCGGTGTCGAGGACGCTGGGAGTACGCCCGGCTGGGAGCCCCTCATCACGATAAGTGGGCCGCTGGTAAGGCAGCTGGGCTTCAACTCCGGTGCGGGTGCCTTGCGCGTCGGCAACCGCGCCAACACTTCTGTCGGCCGGTTCCTGCGCCTGTACATGCGCAATGTGGCAGGCTTCCGGCCCTACCCCGACGAGTCCGACAAGGGAGCGATCTCCTACACGTTCAACGTCGCACTCGCGGAGGACGAAGAGGTGACGAATGAGCTGGGCTGGGCCCCGCAACGGGTCGATCGGGGCTTCGGGCTCGAGGACACCACGGTCACCCTGCGCAGCGTGTCCGCGATCAGCGCTCCGATCTACAGCAGCGGTGAACGGGCGGACGACAATCTCAGGGTGATCGCGCGCACCGCCGCCGAGGCGCTCGGCGGATGGGCTGGGTACACCTACCTCAACGGTGGGCAGTTCCCGTTGGTGATCCTCGGACCGGCTATCGCCCGGAATATTGCGGCCGACGGATGGACCAAGGACCGGGTGAAGCAGTACCTCTACGAGAATCTCGTGATCGATGCCGCATGGGTGCAGGAATATGCGCGCGGAGTGAGCGGGCGCAACTTCGACTGGGGTCTGCTCGCCGACGACGGCCGCGCCCCCGAGGAATACCGGTACGCCATCGAGGAGAAACTGATGGTGCGGGGCACCCTGGGGCCGGATGCATTCGACATCGTGGTCGCGGGCAATCCTGGTCGCAACCAGTCACGGGCCTACATTTCCAACCAGATTCAAGGTAGGCCGCTGACCAAGGCGGTAAAGCTGCCGGCGTCGTGGGACGAGATTCGGGAGCGCTTGTCCCAGCCATGAGGAGTCGCGGGTGCCCTGTCCTGGCAGGGCACCCGCAGGGCTTCCATTCCTCAAATTGTGTGCAATAATGTATTCACACTTGATGCGAGGAGAGATCATGAGCAACATGGCTGTCGAGAAGGCTCTCGAGACGATCCGGCCGAGCCTGGGCGCGGACGGCTACATTCTGAAGGTAGGTGAAAGCATGCCGGACAGCGTCGAGGTCGTTCTCGAGGCGCTTCCCGATGCATGCAGTGATTGTCTGGTCCCTGACGCGGTGCTCCTGCAGATCCTTCAGGTGGCGATCAAGGACAACGGAGACAACCGGTCGGTTCGACTGAGCAAGGTCGGCTTCGACGGGGCCGAGTCCCACTGACACGCCGCTGCCGACGAGAGTTGTCCCGACGGCCGCCGCAATATTCCCGATGTAGGAATACTGCGGCGGCCGTTGCCGTCTCGGACCGCTCGGCTACAGCGCGCCCGGCAACTCCGAGTCCATGCCGGAACAGGAGACTCCTGACGGGCCCGAACAGGCGATGACAAGACCGCACCGGCGATCCGGATCACGGCTGCTTCGGTCGGAAAGATCCCTGCGGGTGCGGAGCGGTCCGGCGGACGTCGACCACAATGCCTTTGAGTCGCCCCGCCGCAGGGAGGCCGGGAATTGCGGTCGACTCGGCACCACATCCGGGAATTCGGCGCGAAAGTGGAGTCCTGCAGTTCGCAAGAGCTTCGATTACGTCACCCGGCAGCTCTGGTGACCGATTCGGTGACTCGGAGCTGCCGGGTGTGTCGTCGGCTCATTCAGCCGGGCTGAGAAGCTCGGCCAGTTCCAGCGCCTGCAGGGTGGCGAATGCCGCGCGCCGGGGAGCATAGGCATCACCCAGGAGGTGCACCTCTGGATGAACACCGCTCAGTTCGTGGAACAGGCCGTCCTCTGGGACAGAGCCGCACGCGAGCACGACGGTGTCCACGTCGGTCAGATCCCACGTTCGACCACTATAGATGTGGGACAACGTGATCGACCTGCCGTTCACAGCCGTCAGCCTCGCACTGGGTATCGTCTTGACGCCCTGGGCATCCAGACGCGCCAGAATGGCGCCGATCGTGTATTTGCTCACGAGCGATGAGGGGCCGGGCGAGGCATGAACGACGGTCACGTCCAACCCCAGCGACGCGATGTGGTCGGCTACCGTCAGGGGCAGGCTGCGGTCGTCCTCCGAGAGAAGTACGACCCGGCCGGACGGCACCGCGACCCCACGCGCGACGTCGTACGCTGTCACAACGTTGGGCTGGTCGAGGCCGGTGGCCAACGGGCGACGCGGTGTGGCTCCTGTCGCGACCGCGACGATGTCTGCTTCGGCGGCCAGGACGTCGGCGGCAGTCGCGAACTTGTTCAAGACGACGTCGACGTCCAGCGACTTGAGTCGTGCACCCTGCCACTGGATCCAGTCCGGATAGTGATCCCCATGGATACGCAGGCGTCCGGCTGCGGCGAATTGACCACCGAGCGCGGATTCGCCCTCCCACAGGCGGACGTGATGACCACGCTCGGCCATCTGAGCGGCGAACTCGGTGCCTGCGGGGCCGCCACCGATGACCAGGACGTTCTTGACTTCCTTGGCCGGGGCCGAATCGGGATATTCCGCCCGACCCGCCCGCGGGTTGATGCCGCAGCCGAACGACATGCCCTCGGCCATCCCGCGGTCGATGCACTCGTTCATGCCGATGCAGTGTCGCGTCTCTCGACTGCGACCCTCGCGGGCATTGCGAAGGAACATGGGATCAGCGATAGCCGCGCGGGCCATCCCCACCAGGTCGGCCTGGCCGGCGGCCAGAATTTCCTCGGCGCGTTCGACGGATGCGACACGACCGACGTAGATGACCGGAAGGTTGGTCGCTTCCTTGATGCGTCCGCACGTGGGGGCCCACTCGCCTTCCTTGAAGAAGCCCGGCTGGATATAGGGTAAGCGCCCCCAGTTGTCCCCTGCGACGAAGCTGAAGTAGTCGACAGTCCCGTCTGCCGTGAACGCGCTGACCAGTTCTTGGACGTATTCGACATCCTGGCCGCCTTCCACCGTCTCCTCGAGGTTCAGGCGCAGACCGAGGGTGATCGGTCGTCCGACACTGTCCCGCATCCGTTCGACGATCTCGCGAACCAGGCGTCGGTTGTTCTCCAGGCTCCCGCCATAGGCATCCGTACGCTTGTTGGTGAAGGGCGACAGGAACCATTGCAGAAGGTCGTCGTGACATGCGTGTAGTTCGAGGGCATCGACCCCCGCGTCTGCGACGATCTTCGCGCTGGCGGCGTACTCGCCGACGAGCCAGTTGATCTCCTCGAGCGACGTAGCGTGGGGAATCCTGTGTTCGAAGAATCCCGACAGGGCATTGGACGGGCCTAGCGGTGTGCCTCCCTGAATCAGGAACTGTTGCGTCACATAGGCGCCCGACGAGTGGACCATATCGGTGAAAGTGGCGAGCCGGGAGGCGAAGTTGACTGTGCGAATCGTGCCCGCCTGGTTGGCGCCGACTCCGGTCGCCTCGAAACCGGGATTGGCGGGGCTGGCCACGAAGGCAGGGCTGCCGCCGATCCATTCGGCGCCGCCGTCGATGCGTGTCTTCCAGTACGCCAGAAAGCGCTCGAAGAGTGGGCTCGGACCGGTCAACGAGCCACCCCCACCTGCATGTGTCGGGACGACGACGCGCTGAGTGAGGTCGAGAGTTCCGACCTTCACGGGACTGAAGACGTGTGGTAGGACGCGCGAGACGGCCATCGGTGAGCGAGCTCCTTCGGTGAGAGTCCGGGCGTGTCCTTGCCCGGATGGGGTTCAGCTGTCGCGCGGCCGGCTATATCCTGAGCGAGTAGACGGGGTCCGTCTTGTCGCGCTTTCCAGGGAGGGTCAGGGCCGCGCGAGACCCCTCGGTTTGCTCGGTCGACGGGCCGGTCTGGTTCCACTCGTTCGTGATGCGCCGATGCACAATCCGCCACACGCCGTCGCGTCGCTCGAAGTTGTCGAGATACCTTCCACCGCAGAGGTATTCGTGTGGCTTGTCCAGAGTTCCCTCCTCCTTGGCCCGCTCGGCGTATTTCTCGCCGAAGAATGTGGACAGGGACTCCCAGCCGGCGGGGACCTTGTGGTAGCCCCAGTACGACGACTCGCAGATGGCCTTGTCTCCCTCGACCTCGATCAGCGGGTTCGTCACCTGATGCTGCCCGTATGACACGTTTACTGCCATGCGCTCGAGTACGTGCTCGGCGAACTCGTGGGCATTGCCGACGAAGTAGCCGTGCTCATCGATGGCGTCGGAGTGATACACGGATTTGAGAACCTCGAGGTCCTGCCGGTCGACCCCCCGGCAATACGTGTACAGGACCCGTTCGATCTCCTGGCGGTCCCACATGAGTTGGAGGCGTGCGTTCCAATCGATCGTCACTTGTTCTCTCCTCAGCTGCGAGCGTGATATTCGGCAATTTTGCATGCTATCGGCGGCAAGGGCAATAGGGGAGGAGGTACGGTCGGCGCGTACCGAGCGGGCGGATGACCTCACAGCCGTCGAAGTTGGGACTGCGATAGCATAGCTGCATGCATAATGGTCGACTATGTGGACGTTTCTGGGGTGGAGCTGATCCTTCGCATGCTGCAGCCGCGGGAGAGGAAGGAGTGTGCCCATGAGGTTCGGTGCGGTTCTGCCGACGCAGGAGGTCGGAAGCGATCCGATCGCTGTCCGCGATTACGTCCAGGCGGTCGAGGGGCTCGGCTTCGATCACCTCGTCGCGTACGATCACGTGCTGGGCGCAGTCCAGGAGTCACGGGAACCCCCGCTGACCGGGCCCTATGACGAGAAGGATCCGTTTCACGAGCCGTTGGTCCTTTTCGGTTTCCTGGCTGCATTGACAAGCACCCTGGAATTCTGCACGGGAGTCCTGGTCCTGCCGCAGCGGCAGACCGCGCTTGTGGCGAAGCAGGTCGCAGAGGTGAGCCTGCTCTCCGGGGGTAGGATTCGGCTGGCTGTCGGCACGGGGTGGAACCACACCGAGTACGAGTCGCTCGGTCAGGACTTCGACACCCGCGGTCCGAGATTGACCGAGCAGATGAAGCTTCTGCGCAGGCTGTGGACCGAGCCTGTGATCGATTTCGAGGGCCGATTCCACCGGGTCGATCGGGCCGGAATCCTACCGCTACCCGAGGTGCCGATTCCGCTGTGGTGCGGGGGTAAGGCCCGGCCGGCCCTCGAGCGGGCAGCGCGGCACGGGGACGGCTTCATGTGGGGATCGACCCGTCCCGAGGTTTTCGAGCAGGCTCCCGTCGTCCTCGATCTCGTCGCCGGATACGGCCGTGATCCCGCCACCTTCGGACTGGAGGCGGTCGTGGACGTCACCGCCGGCGAGAAGGAGTGGGAGCGTCGCCTGACCGCGTTCGAGATCGTCGGTGGCACGCACTTTTCGTTCCGAACCATCAGCACCGCTGCGGAGCGGATGCACATTCGAGATCCGGCCTGCACTTTCGTGAGTCAACACATCGATGCACTCGAAAGGTTTGCGAAAACATGCATGTGACTTCCCAGCCACCCCAGGGTGACTACGCTCGTGCCTTCGAGCGGAGCCTCGCCGACCCGTCTGCCTTCTGGGCGGAAGCTGCCCGATCCATCGATTGGATCTCCTTTCCCACACGAATCCTCGACGACACCGACGCCCCGTTCTATCGCTGGTACTCGGATGGTGAACTCAATGTGTGCTACAACGCGGTCGACCGCTACGTGGAGGCGGGCCGAGGCGAGCAGGCGGCCATCTACTACGACTCACCGGTGACGGGCCGGAAGTCGACAATCACCTACTCGCAGTTGCTGGCGCGCGTGCGTGCCGTCGCGGGTGGACTGCGTGGACTCGGCGTCGAGAAGGGCGACCGCGTACTGATTTACATGCCGATGGTTCCAGAGGCTGCCATCGCGATGCTCGCGTGTGCGCGGCTCGGGGCTGTCCACTCGGTCGTCTTCGGTGGATTCGCACCTCAGGAACTCGCCGTGCGCATCGAGGACGCTGCACCGAAGGTGATCCTCTCCGCCTCGTGTGGAATCGAACCGTCCCGTGTAGTGCACTACAAGCCGTTTCTGGACGAGGCGATCGAACGGTCGACTCGGAAACCGGAACGCTGCGTCATCCTTCAGAGGGAGCAGGGGCGCGTCGAACTGGGAGAACGCGATCTCGACTGGGCGGAGTGGGAATCGAGCGAGGCGGCCGCAGCAGGTGCCGACCCCGTGCCGGTTGCGTCCACCGACCCTCTCTATATCCTTTACACGTCGGGTACGACGGGAAAGCCGAAGGGCATCTATCGCGACAGTGGCGGGTACGCGGTCGCGTTGCGGTGGTCGATGGAGAATCTCTACGACGTCGCACCGGGCGAGACGATGTTCACCGCAAGCGATGTCGGTTGGGTGGTCGGCCACTCGTACATTGTGTACGGGCCGTTGTTGGCCGGGGCTACGACCGTCCTCTACGAGGGGAAGCCGGTCGGCACTCCCGATGCCGGTGCATTCTGGCGCGTTGCGTCCGAGTACCGAGCCGTGGCCCTCTTCACCGCACCTACTGCGCTGCGCGCCATCAAGAAGGACGATCCGCAGGCGGATCTTCTCGCCGGGCACGACCTGTCCGAGTTCCGCACACTCTTCCTCGCCGGTGAGCGTCTCGACCCGGACACGTACCACTGGGCCACATCGAGGCTCGGTGTACCGGTGATCGACAACTGGTGGCAGACCGAAACCGGGTGGCCGGTCGCATGCAACCCGAGGGGGATCGAACTCATGCCGGTCAAGCCAGGCTCGCCGACGAAGCCTGTTCCGGGATACGACGTGCACGTTCTCGATCAGGACGGCCGACAGGTCGAACCGGGTACCGAGGGCGCGATCTGCATCAAGCTGCCCATGCCGCCGGGCACCCTTCCTACCTTGTGGCACGACGACGAGCGGTACGTGAGTTCGTACTTGTCGACGTACCCGGGCTACTACCTCACCGGCGACGGCGGTTACATCGACAAGGACGGCTATCTGTTCGTGATGGGTCGGACCGACGACGTGCTCAACGTTGCCGGGCACCGGCTTTCCACCGGTTCCCTCGAAGCCGCGCTCGCGGGACACGACGCGGTGGCGGAATGCGCGGTCATCGGGGTTCGCGACGACCTCAAGGGCCAAGTGCCGCGTGCTCTGGTGGTGCTCAAGTCGGGAATCGACGGCGAGGCCGACGGCCCTCGCATTCGTGCCGAGCTCGTCGATCGGGTCCGGACGGAAGTGGGTGCGGTGGCTGCGCTCCGCCGGGTCGACATCGTTTCGGCACTGCCGAAGACGCGCTCCGGCAAGATTCTGCGCAGAACGATGCGCGAAATGGCTGACGGAGGCAGTCCGGTGGTTCCGGCGACCATCGAGGATTCCGCCGTCCTCGACACCCTCGAACCCGTTCTTCGGGGTTCGTGATCGGGATCGCTCTCGATTTCAGCGGACCACGACGCGGTGCCCTGCATCGATTCGCCGCGTCCATCCTCGCGCGTCGAGATGTTCGAGGAGAGGCAGCGCTACCCGCCGGGTCGTGCCGAGCGCCTGGCGGGCCTCGCTCGTGGTGAACGGCTGGGGTAGGGCAGCGAGGACGCGCATGGCCTGCGCGGGAGCCAGAGGCAACAGGACGACGTCGTCGCGCCCGGCTTGGCCGACTCGGATCAGGCGACCGAGCCGGATCGCCGCGGCGATCTCGCGAGAACCCAGGCCTGCATTCGTGAGGTCGCCGCGTTCCGGTGCAGCGAACGGAGAGGCGGCGAGTCGTTGCTCGAGAGCGCGAAGCGCATGCTCGGCCGGACCCAGCGACGCCACCACACCTGGTGCCTGTAGCCGCCCGTCGATGACCTCGACGTCGACGCCCGCCAACACGAGCGGCATGAGGGCCGGGTCGGGGAGGTGGATGGCAGCCCGGCCCGCGCCGACACTGAGCGTCGGGTCGAGCGGCTCTGTCTCGGCTCGCTCCGCCAGCGCCTGCACCAGGTCCTGACGCCACTGTGCGAGTGCCTCGGGGGAGACGAGCCAATCGCCGTAGGCGATGACGCCGTCGGGTAAGGACTCTTCGTGGCCGGACCGCAGAACTCCCAATTCCCGGGCGTCGGCCATATGCAGGGCTCCGCGTCGTGAAACCTCACGCTGCAAGTCCGGCCGATGCGGCGCCTGCGCGAGCGTCTGTGCCCACTTCGCTGCCGCTCCTCGTCGAGTCAGCGCGGGTGGATCGATGTCGAGCACCACAAAGCCCTGGACCGAGTCGTGTGCCCCGGGATTGCGGAGGATACCCCGATCGCCCGTCGTCAGAGGCAAGGGAATACGTAGAGTCAGTCGTGCGGTGTCGGCGCCCAAAGGACGGATCCGAGCCGAGACGCCGGCGGTCCCCACATGCACCATGACTTCCTGGGCGGATTCGCGCGGGTCCGCGCTCATGCGTACATCCAGGACGGAGATGCTGCGCCATCCCCCGGGCGTGACCAGGGCGTCCCCGCGGCCGACGGCACCGGCTGGCAAATTCCGTAGATTGAGTCCTACGCGGGCGACTGCTTTCACCCGGGTCCGTGGCCTACCGAGCGACTGCACACCTCGAACCCGCACCCGACGCCCGTTGAGCAGGAGTTCGTCGCCCACCGCGACGGTTCCCTGACTCAGGGTGCCGGTCACCACTGTGCCACTGCCGTGGATTGTGAAGGAGCGGTCGACCCATAACCGGGCCGGGCCCTCGACGTCCGAAGGTGGAAGGGAACCGACAAGATCGTCGAGGCGGCTCCGCAACTCGCTCAGTCCCTCTCCGGTGAGAGCCGACACCGCGACGGCCGGCGTGTCACGCAGGCTCGTCCGAGCCAGCGCGTCGCGCGCTTCACGCAGCGCCGGACGGGGATCCGCCAGGTCTGTTCGGGTGACGACGAGCAGGCCGTGTTCGATTCCCAGTGCATCCGCGGCGGCGAGATGTTCGGCGGACTGCTGTCGCCAGCCCTCGTCCGCGGCGACGACGAACAGAGCGGCGCGTAGAGGCCCAAGTCCCGCAAGCATATTCGAGACGAAACGCTCATGTCCTGGGACGTCGACGATGGCAAGGTCCGCACCGGAGGGCAGCCTGGTCCAGGCGTAGCCCAGGTCGATCGTCATGCCGCGCTGGTGCTCCTCGGTCCAACGGTCCGGTTCGATTCCGGTGAGAGCACGGACGAGAGCCGATTTGCCATGATCGACGTGCCCGGCGGTCGCGATCACGTACATGGTCAACTCACAGCAGCCAGCGCAACGCGCACGGCGGTCGTCAGAGCGGCGTCTGCCGCCTCCGGTACACATCTCGGGTCGACCAGGCAGCGACCCCGCTCGACGCGCGCCACGACACCCGGATCACCGTGACGAAGAGCCTCGGCGCAGGTGGCCGGCAACGACACGGCATATCCGGGAAGCACGACACCCGGCGCCCCTCCGCCGCCGACGGCGCCGTCGACGGAAACCACGTCGCACCCCACGGACGCCGCGATCCGCTCGGCCCGCTCACGCAGACGCGTCGGATCTGCGTGGAGATACCGCATCACCGGATGTGCGGGTCCGCGAAGAGTGGCTTCGAGGGCGGCCAGGGTCAGTTTGTCGACGCGCAGGGCCCGCGCGAGAGGATGGCGCCGCATTCGCTGCACGATGTCGGCCTGGCCGAACACGATTCCCGCTTGTGGACCCCCCAGAAGCTTGTCCCCGCTCGCCGTGACGAGGGAAGCCCCCTCCGCCAGGCACGTGGACGCGTCCGGTTCGTCGGGCAAGAGCGGGTCGGGGCGCAGCAGACCGCTACCGATGTCCATGATCACCGGCACACCGAGGCCGGACAGCTCGGCCAAACCCACCGAGGCGGTGAATCCATCGATCTTGAAGTTGCTCGGGTGCACCTTCAGGATGCAACCCGTGTCCGGGCCGAGGGCATCGGCATAGTCCCGCAAATGAGTCCGATTGGTCGTGCCGACTTCGCGCAGGCGCGCTCCGGTGGAAGCGAGGAGGTCCGGGAGGCGGAAGCCATCGCCGATCTCGACCATCTCGCCGCGGCTGACGAGCACCTCGGACCCGGCGGCCAGGGTCGTCGTCGCGAGCACGAGGGCGGCAGCACCGTTGTTGACCACGAGGGCGTCGCCCGCGGACGGGACCGCCGCGCGCAACGCGGCAAGCGTCCCGCGGCCCCGCTGTGCGCGGGCGCCGCTTGCCACGTCGTACTCGACGTCCACGTATGCCGCTGCGGCGACGATCGCCTCGACGGCCGCGTCCGACAGCGGCGCCCTACCGATGTTCGTGTGCACGACGACGCCCGTCGCGTTGAGCAGTGGCCGGAGAGTCGTGGCCCGGGAGGGGAGCAGGCGCAAGGCAGTCTCAGGCACGGCGGACGGTGACACCTCGCCGGTCCGGGCGAGGCGTTGCGCGGTCCGCACCGCTTCGAGGACGGTGGGGCGTCCTAGTCGCTCCACGGCCTCGCCGAGGTCCGGACGAGCGAGGAGCGCGTCGGTGCGAGGAATCCCCCTGCGTGGATCGGGGTCGAGCACCCATGCCTCCGTCGGTCGTGCGAGAGTGTGGCGGAGATGGACGGGAATCGAACCCGCCAGACCGAGATACTCGATCTCACCGGTTTTGAAGACCGGGGGGACCACCAGGAACCCAGACATCTCCGCGGCCAACTATAGCGGCATGACGGATTGTGTGCACCAACAGGGTGCCATTCTGTCCACCAGATGGCATACAGTTGTGGTCATGACTGTTGCAGAGTCCTATCGCCTCACTCAGTTCGCCCACGGCGGCGGATGTGCCTGCAAGATCCCGCCGGGCGAATTGGAGGAGATCGTCCAGGGCCTCGTCGGTGTGGTGTCGTCGGACCTCCTCGTAGGCCTCGACGACGGGGACGACGCGGCCGCCGTCCGGCTCAGCGGCGATACGGCGGTTATTGCGACTGCCGACTTCTTCACCCCAGTGGTGGACGACCCCTACGACTGGGGCAGGATCGCCGCCGCGAACGCGTTGTCCGACATATACGCAATGGGGGGCCGACCGCTGGTGGCGCTCAACCTCTTAGGCTGGCCGAGGGAGGTTCTCCCGGTCGAACTCGTTCGGGAGGTCCTACGGGGCGGCCTGGACATCGCCCGAGAGGCAGAATGTCCCGTTGCCGGAGGTCACAGCGTGGACGACCCGGAACCCAAGTACGGTATGGCCGTCACGGGAGTCGCCGACGCTCGACGCCTACTGCGCAACGATGCCGCTCGTCCCGGACAGGCGCTGTCGCTGACCAAACCGCTCGGTGTCGGCATTCTCAACAACCGGCACAAGGCGACAGGCGAACAGTTCCCCGAAGCCGTGGAGTCCATGGTGACACTCAACCGCGAGGCTGCTGGTCAGGCGCTGGATGCGGGGATCGAGGCCGCGACGGACGTCACCGGGTTCGGCCTGCTGGGGCACCTCTACAAGATGGCGCGGGCGTCCGGCGTCAGTGTGGTCGTCGATGCGGCCGCGGTCCCATACCTGGCCGGTGCTCGTGAGTCCTTGGCCGACGGGTACGTTCCCGGCGGGAGCAAACGAAACCTTGATTGGGTACGTCCGCACCTGGAGGCCGGCGTGGGCGACGATGTCCTCATCTTGCTTGCCGACGCACAGACCAGCGGTGGTTTGTTGCTGGCGGGAGAGATTCCCGCGGGCACGGTCATCGGCGAATTCGTTCCCCGTGGGGAATCCGTGGTCGTGGTGCGCTGAGCCGGAGGTCGATCGCCGCAATGGGTACAGAGCCGTTCGAGATTGCCGTTCCGGACGTGAAACTGGAGGAGTTGAGGCGTCGATTGGAGGCCACCAACTGGCCGCACGACATGGCGAACGACGAGTGGAACTACGGCGCGAACGGTGAGTATCTGCGCGGTCTGGTCGACTACTGGCTGCACGGCTACGATTGGCGCGCCCAAGAGCGTCTGATCAACAGCTTCACCCACTACAAGACCGAGATCGACGGCGTCCCATTGCACTTCATGCGGGAGCCGGGCAAGGGGCCGAATCCGATCCCACTGGTCATGATCCACGGCTGGCCCTGGACCTTCTGGGACTATCACGAATTGATCCGGCCGCTGGCAGATCCCGCGTCCTTCGGTGGCGATCCGAACGACAGTTTCGAGGTCATTGTCGTGTCCATGCCGGGTTTCGGATTCTCTTCGCCGCTCGTGCAGCCCGGCATGAATGCGTGGCGTGCCGCCGACCCCATCCACAGACTCATGACGGAGCACCTGGGGTTCAGCCGATTCGGTGCCCACGGTGGGGACTGGGGTGCCACGACCACGGCTCAACTCGGTCACAAGTACCCTGACAGCGTCATCGGAATTCACTTGACGAGCACACCCCGACTCGATCACTGGAACAGTCAGCGACCATGGGATGTGACCGCCGGGCGAATGGTGTCCGACGACCTGCCGGAGTCGACACGGATCGCTCACCTCGACATCCAGCGCCGCGTCGCCAGTCATGTCGCCGTGCACATGCTGGATCCGCAGACCCTCGCCTATGCCCTACACGATTCGCCGGTGGGACTGCTGGCTTGGTTGGTGGAGCGGCGCCGGGCCTGGAGTGCCAACGACGGCGACGTCGAGCAGGCATTCAACCGCGACTTCCTGCTGACCACCACGTCGATCTACTGGTTCACCGACACCTTCGTGACCTCGGCCCGGCTGTACGCCGAAGCCGGACGGAACCCGTGGCAGCCGTCCCATTCGCACACGCCTCTGGTCAACGTGCCGACGGGAGTGTCGTACATGAGATTCGACGTGAGCAGCCGTTCGAGTGAGGCGGAACGGCAGTTCGACGTGCGCTATACCAAAGAGCATCCGTTCGGCGGTCACTTCGCTCCCGCCGAGGAGCCGCGGGCCGTCGTGGACGACATCAGGGCCGTCTTCCGGCTCTTGCGCTGAGTGCTCCGATTGCCCGGATTCTCCCCGGTGGGTGACCCGGCGCGCAGCCGGGCCACCCGAGTTTCCGCTGGGCTCTGCAATCCGAGGCGGGACGTACCGGAGTTCAGTGTGTGTTGTTCTCGCGCAACGGGAATCGTGCGACCATGGTGGTGTCGGTGGCTGTGGCACCGAGCTTGGCCGCACCTCCCGGCGAGCCGAGCGGCTCGGCGTGGCCGGACAGCGGTTCGGCGAAGAAGGCAGCGTTGTCGGCGATGTGCGGGGTCCACTCCTGTGGGACGTCGTCTTCGTAGAAGATGGCTTCGACGGGGCATACGGGCTCGCATGCTCCGCAGTCGACGCACTCGTCGGGGTGGATGTAGAGCGCTCGTGCGCCTTCGTAGATGCAGTCGACCGGACATTCTTCCATGCAGGATCGGTCCATGACGTCGATGCAGGGCTCGGTGATCACATATGCCATGATCTGTCACCTTCGGTGTGGGTCGGGTCGGGTTGTGGTGGGCGGAGGGCGATCTGTCGCATCTCAGGTGACGGTCCAGGTGTCGCGGCCGCGGAGAAGTTCGTCGACGTCGGCGTCGGTGGCCGGGCCGCCGGCGTTGTCGACGCAGTCGCTGACCTGGGCGCGCACGAGGTCGTCGTAGGTCGGGCGCGCCACGTTGCGGAAGATGCCCATGGGCACGTGGGTCATCTCGGGGCTGTCGAGCCGGGACAAGGCGAAGGCCTGTGTCGGCTCGGCGGCCGCGCTGTCGTGGACAACGACGTCGAGGCCGTGCGACTGGGCGTGGGGGACGAACTCCATCGCTCCGCCGGTGCGGCGGACGAGTACCCGGCGATCGTCGGCGGGGCCGAGTTGGACGACCTCCCCGTGCCGCAGGTGCACCAGGCGGGCCTGCTGTTCGGTGCGGTCCTTGATCAGGTCGAAGGCCCCGTCGTTGAAGATCGGGCAGTTCTGGTAGATCTCGACCAGGGCGGTGCCGCGATGTTCGGCGGCGGCCCGAAGGACCTCGGTGAGGTGTTTGCGGTCGGAGTCCATGGTCCGGGCCACGAAGCTGGCCTCGGCCCCCAGGGCCAGCGAGACCGGGTTGAACGGCTGGTCGACCGAGCCGAGGGGGGTGGATTTGGTGATCTTGCCGACCTCGGAGGTGGGTGAATACTGTCCCTTGGTCAGTCCGTAGATGTGGTTGTTGAACAGCAGGATCGTGAGGTTGACGTTGCGGCGCAGCGCGTGGATGAGGTGATTGCCGCCGATGGACAGGGCGTCGCCGTCGCCGGTGACCACCCACACCGACAGGTCCGGTCGGCTCGTCGCCAGGCCGGTGGCGATGGCCGGTGCGCGTCCGTGGATCGAGTGCATGCCGTAGGTGTCGAGGTAGTACGGGAACCGCGAGGAGCACCCGATGCCGGAGATGAACACGATGTTCTCCCGGGCGAGTCCGAGTTCGGGCAGAAAGCTCTGCACCGCGCCGAGGATGGCGTAGTCGCCGCAGCCCGGGCACCAGCGCACCTCCTGGTCGGAGGCGAAGTCCTTCTTCGTCTGCTTCGGAGCGTCGGGGCGATGATGCGGCACACCGGCGGTTCCGCCGAAGAGGTGGTTCGTCGGGAAACCGAGATCGGTGGTCATGCGGGCACCTCCGGGGAAGCGGCATCGAGGTCGGACACCGCGATCGATGTGATCGCCTCGGTCAGTTCGGCGGTCGTGAGCGGCAGCCCGCGTACCGAGGTGAACGAACGGACGTCGACGAGATACCGGGCACGCAGCAGCAGGGCGAGCTGGCCGAGATTCATCTCCGGGACCAGTACGCGTTCGTAGCGTGCGAGCACCTCGCCGGTGTTGGCGGGGAACGGGTTCAGGTGACGCAGGTGGGCGCGGGCAACCTTGACGCCGGTGCGGCGCACCGCGCGCACCGCCGAGGCGATCGGCCCGTATGTAGACCCCCATCCCAGCACCAGCACCGACGCGTCCCCGCTCGGGTCGTCGACCTCGAGGTCACCGACGGCGTCGGCGATCCGGGCGACCTTGCCGGCCCGCAGCCGCGTCATCAGGTCGTGATTGTCCGGGTCGTAGGAGATGTTGCCGGTGATGTGCGCCTTCTCGATCCCGCCCACCCGATGTTCGAGTCCGGGCGTGCCGGGGACCACCCACGGTCGGGCCAGGGTGTGCTCGTCGCGCAGGAACGGGTGGAAGACCGGTTCGCCGTCGTCGTCGACATCGTTCGGTGCGGTGGTGAACCGCACGGTCGACTCGGGCAGCTCGGCGATGCTCGGCACCGCCCACGGCTCCGAGCCGTTGGCGAGGGAGCCGTCGGACAGCACGAACACCGGGGTGCGGTAGGTGACGGCGATCCGCACCGCCTCGACGGCGGCGTCGAAGCAGTCGGCCGGGGACCGCGGAGCAACGACCGGCACCGGCGATTCCCCGTTGCGGCCGAACATCGCCTGCAGCAGATCCGATTGCTCGGTCTTGGTGGGCAGGCCGGTGGAGGGACCGCCCCGCTGGACGTCGACGATCACCAGCGGCAGTTCCAGCGAGACCGCAAGACCGATCGCCTCGGACTTGAGCGCCACTCCCGGCCCGGACGTCGACGTCACCCCGACGGCGCCGCCGAACGAGGCCCCGATCGCGGCCCCGATGCCGGCGATCTCGTCCTCGGCCTGCATGGTGATCACGCCGTAGCGTTTGAGCCCGGCGAGCGTGTGCAAGATGTCCGAGGCCGGCGTGATCGGATACGAGCCGAGCACCAGCGGCAGGCCCGCCTTGTGTGCGGCCGCGACCAGCCCGTACGCCAGGGCCGTGTTGCCGGTGACGTTGCGGTAGATCCCCGGTGGCATCGTCGCCGGGGCGACCTCGTAGGACACCGAGAAGTCCTCGGTGGTCTCCCCGTAGTTGAACCCGGCGCGCAGCGCGGTGAGGTTGGCGGCGAGCAGATCGGGCTCGGCCGCGAACTTCCTGCCCAGGAAGGCTTCCGTCCCGGCGGTCGGCCGGTTGTACATCCACGACAGCAGACCGAGGGCGAACATGTTCTTCGCCCGCTCCTTGTCCTTGCGGGACAACGAGTCGAATTCGCCGAGTGCTTCGACGGTGATCGACGTCAGCGCGACCGGGTGCACGTGCCACGACTCGAGCGAGCCGTCCTCGAGCGGGTTGGCGGCGTAGCCGACCTTGGCCAGATTCCGCCTGGTGAACTCGTCGGTGTTGACGATCAGCGTGCCGCCGCGAGGCAGATCACGCAGATTCGCCACGAGCGCAGCGGGATTCATCGCGACAAGCACATCGGGCGCATCGCCCGGGGTGAGCACGTCGTGATCGGCGAAATGCACCTGGAAGCTCGACACACCCGGAAGAGTGCCCTGCGGAGCGCGGATCTCGGCCGGGAAGTTCGGCAGGGTCGACAGATCGTTGCCCAGTGCCGCGGTCTGCGAGGTGAACCGATCCCCCGTCAATTGCATGCCGTCGCCGGAATCCCCGGCGAATCTGATCACCACGCGATCGAGTTGGCGGACAGGTTTACCGCTGTCCGATCCACGGCCCGGCGTGCCGGGGCTAACGGATGTCGACGATGTCACTGGACGTTTCTCCGAGTCTTGGTGCATTTTCGGTCTTGTCGGTCGGTGCGCCACCGGCGCAGTCGATCCCTCGTGCCTCCACGGGCATCGTCCCTAGTCCAGGCACACACCGGAAGGGATCCGCGATCCGGGTGTGAACGTGGCCGGCATGGCGATGAACGAGTTCACCACTCCGAGATCGGGGATCTTGTGGGATTCGGCCCGATCGATCTTCAGGTCGGGCATGCGGGTGAGGACCTGACGCAGCACCACCTGGAAGATGGTACGGGCCAGGTGCGAACCCAGGCAGCGGTGGATGCCGGTGCCGAAACCGAGGTGTCGGTTCGGGAACCGTTCGAGGTCGACCTCCGCGGGATTGTCGAAGACCTTTTCGTCGTAGTTGGCCGAGCGGAACATCATCAACATTCGTTCACCCGCGGTGACGGTTTGACCTTCGACCTGGAAGTCCTTGGCGGCGGTGCGGGCCAGTCCTGCGACCGGGCTGATCCAGCGAACGAACTCCTCCGTGGCGGTCTGGAGCAGTTTGTCGTCGGTGAGCAGGCGTTGCTTGTTCTCGGGGTGTTCGTCGAGCCAGAACAGGGAGCCGGTGATCAGGGTTGCGGTCGTGTCGAAGCCGCCGAGCAGCATGAGCCAGAAGAGGGCTTGCAGGTCCTCGTCGGGCATGTGTTCGCCGTCGATCTTCACGGCGATCATGTCGTCGATGAGGCCCTGTCGGGGGTTGTCGCGGCGTTCTTTGACGATGTCGAGCAACTGGACGAAGATCTGGCCGATCTGAGCCTGAACCTCGGCGTTATATGGTTCGTAGGTGATTCGGTGGATCGGTTCGGCGTAGAACTTCCACGTGTTCAGAGGCAAGCCGAGAAGGTCTAGGGTGGCGAGGGCGGTGACGGGGTTGGCGAGGTCCATGACGAGGTCGAGTTCGCCCTTTTCGATGACCTTGTTGATGACCTCGGTGGTGAGCGCTTCGATACGGTCACGGCGCCGGCGGATGGCGGTTGGCGAGAAGTGGGGGTTGAGCGCTCCCCGGTAGCCGTCCCACTCCGGCGGATCCGTCTCCTCCGGGATGTTGCAGGGTTGCGGCGGCGCCGGGATCGACACGCCGCCTACCGGTGTGCCATCCGCGGTAAACGTCTTCTTGGTCGAGCACCGGTCGCGGTCGCGTAGTGACTCGGTCACACCTTGGTGGCTGGCGACGACCCAGAAGCCGTCGTACGACTCGGTCCACGAGACCGGGCAGCGTGAGCGAAGCTCTGCTGAGATGCGATCGCCGTCGGCGGCGAATTCGGGAGAGTGATGGTCGAACTCGACCGTTGGTCGGGTGCTCGTCATCGGGTGGCTCCGTTCTCGAGGTAGGACTGGGTTCGATACGCGCGAGACTTCGGTCGATGTCCGCTTCCGGTTTCGGGATCGAAACCGAGTTGATGGAGGGAAAAGTGCATGTCGAACGGGCGAGCCCTCCCGCTCAGCTTTCGGTGATTTCCACGGCTCTCTCGGGGCATGTTGCCTGTGCGTCACGGATGGCGTCGTATCGGTCGGGTGTCACGGCGGTCTCGTCGACGAATGCGTGACCGTCGTCGTCGCGAAGGAGGAAGACGTCAGGAGATGCCATAGCGCACAGAGTGTGGCCCTGGCATCGACCCTCATCGACTCGAACCTTCATTGGTGCTCCTCTTGGGGATGGGGCCACTGTGTCGGCCCTCACGTTCTAATGATCTACAGTTTTGCATGCAAATGTTGATCGAACAAGGGGGAGTTTCATCGACCTTTCCAAGCTTGTCGACTCGCGGGGGACTCGATCCACCGGCGCGTTCGCCCGAGCTACCTGCGCTTGCAGGGGACTTCGGAGTGCCACGACGAACCCGTCCACTCGCGGCGGGGCCGAAATGCTACGCCGAAAGAACGGTAGCCATTGGCACATAATCTATTGCATACATGAGTCGGCAAGGATACTGTTGTCGCTGCTTCCTGGCGCCGGCGAGGGGGCACGATCCCACCGAGTAGACGGTGGGGGACCGGTTGTCGCGAAGTGTTCGAGCGTGACGGCAACTCCCTGGTTGTGGCCGGAGTGCCGGCCGCACCTCAGAGCAGCGCAAAGTCCGTCCACAAACTGACCTATGACTCTGGAGGTAGTGATGAAGGCTCGTGCAGCGGTTCTCTGGGAGCAGCCGGGAAAATGGACGATCGAGGATGTCGAGCTCGACAGCCCGCGAGCGGGTGAAGTGCTCGTCGAGATGGTGGCGACCGGACTGTGCCACTCCGACGACCATATGGCGGTGGGCGATGTTCCGTGTCCGACGCTGCCGTTCTGTGCAGGACACGAGGGCGCCGGCATCGTTCGGGAAGTCGGGCCGGGCGTGCGGGACCTGAAGGTCGGCGATCACATCATCACGTCCTTTGTCCCGTCCTGCGGAAAATGTCGCTGGTGCGCTTCCGGAATGCAGCACCTCTGCGACTACGGTGCACTCATCATGACGGGCGCTCAGCTCGACGGTACGTGCCGTATGCATATCGGTGACGCAGACGTACCGACGGCAGCCATGCTCGGCACATTCGCCACCCACCAGGTATTCAACGAGGAGTCGTGCATCAAGATTCGACAGGATGTGCCTCTCAATGTTGCGTGCATCGCCGCCTGTGGCGTTCCGACAGGTTGGGGATCGGCAACCAACGCCGCCGACGTGCGTCCCGGAGATGTGGTCATCGTCATGGGGACGGGCGGTCTCGGGATGAGCGCCGTCCAAGGTGCTCGGTTCGCCGGGGCAGCCCACGTCATCGCCGTGGAACCGGTGGCGTTCAAGCGGGAGAAGGCTCTCGAACTCGGTGCTACCGAGGCATACGACGATATCGATGAGGCAACCGAATTCGCGCGCTCCATTACCAACGGGCAAGGAGCCGACTCCGCCATCATCACGACGAGTCTGATAACGGGTGAACACGTCAACAACGCCTTCAAGGCGATTCGCAAGGCCGGCACGGTTGCGGTGACGGCCCAGGGGTCCCCGTTCGAGACGGGTATGCCGATCAATCTGTTCGAATTGTCGATGTACCAGAAGCGGATTCAGGGTGTTCTGTTCGGTATGAGCTCGCCGCGCGAGGCTGTCCCCATGCTTCTCGACCTCTACGCCGAGGGGCAGCTCAAGCTCGACGAGATGATCACCACGCGGTATACCCTCGATCAGATCAACGATGGATACGCAGATATGCACGCGGGCAGGAACATCCGTGGTGTTATCGATTTCTGATGGCTCGGCCCACGGCTCTGTCGAGCCGTGCGGCGTGTAGGGACCACTGCAGAGCGAAGATCAGGTATCCGTCGTGCGGCCCGGCTGTCACCAGCCGGGTCGCACCGGTCTGTATACCCCAGCCGCGCGGATCGACTCCGTTTCGTGACAGGCCGAGCGGCTGTCGACGACTCGGTACAGCAAGCCGTAGAGCCCCTGCCCGTAAGGGGCAGGGGCTCTACGAGTGGTCGGCTCGAGGCTTGTTACGTGTCTTGCGAATACACCGGCTGTCAGGCCCCGCATCCCCAGGTCACGGTAGTGGACTGCAGGTATTCTCCGATCGCTTCCGGGCCGCGTTCGCGGCCGATCCCACTGGCCCCGAAGCCGCCGAAGGGAGCGTCGAGGTTGAAACCGCCCTGGCCGTTGATCGTGACGAATCCGGAACGGATCTGCTTGGCCATGTCGTATGCGCGACCGGCGTCCTTGGACCAGATCCCGCCACCGAGTCCGTAGAGGCTCTCGTTGGCGAGAGCCACGGCCTCCTCGTCGGTGTCGAATGCGTTGATGATCTGAACGGGCCCGAAGAATTCGGTTGTCGCAATGGTCGACGTGTTGTCCACGTTGGTGAACAGCGTCGGCTCGACGTAGAAGCCTTTGTCGAGACCCGCAGGGCGGCCGCCGCCCGTCACGAGTTCGCCGCCCTCCTCGATGCCCTTGGCGATGAGCGCCTCGACCTTGGCGCGTTGCGCTTCACGGATGAGGGGTCCCATCTCGACCGTGGCATCGGCGGGATCGCCGATCTTCATTGCCTGCATGGCCTTGCTGGTGGCGGACACCACCTCGTCGAAGATCGACCGGTGCACGAAGGTTCGCGTGGTGAGCGAACAGCCTTGGCCTGCTTGAATCGTGGAGTTGAGGAGGACGTCGGCGATCGCCTTCTCGAGGTCTGCATCGGCGCGGATGATGCTTGCAGACTTGCCGCCCAGCTCCAACACGACACGTTTGAACGAGGGTGCTGCCTGAGTGGCGATCTTCGAGCCGACGATATCCGAGCCGGTGAAGCTCACCATGTCGACGAGGGGGCTGGTCGTCAGAAGTTCACCGACCTCCACGTCACCGGTGAGGACGTTGAGTACTCCAGCGGGAAGACCGGCCTCCTCGGCGATTTCGCCGAGGACGAGGGCCTCGAGGGGGGTGTAGGGCGACGGCTTGAGGACGGTCGTGCACCCTGCTGCGAGTGCAGGGCCGAGCTTGAAGAGGTTGAGGAAGAAGGGAAAGTTGTAGCCTGTGATCAGCGCCGCTACACCCGCGGGACGGTGCCGCACCACTCCCTGGGTCAGGCCACCCATGCCCGCCATGGGTGTGAGAGGCCGCTCGAACGAGTAGGCCGGCAACGTCCGATCCACCATGTCCATCCATGCATCGATCGGGAAGTTGGTGTGGACCACCTGCGATTGCCACCCCACCGACCCGGCTTCCGCTACGTTGAGCGCGGCGATCTCCTCGGAGCGACGCTGCATGATCTCGCCCATGCGCCGCAAAACGTCCG
This sequence comes from Rhodococcus sp. 14C212, assembly GCF_011058195.1. Lineage (NCBI taxonomy): Bacteria > Bacillati > Actinomycetota > Actinomycetes > Mycobacteriales > Nocardiaceae > Rhodococcus > Rhodococcus sp. 14C212. The sequence continues at coordinate 84,723 of NZ_JAALEH010000016.1, forward strand.
CCCTTTCGCGGGTTGAGGTGCGGCCCCAGGGTCCCTCGTCGAACGCCTTCCGCGCTGCCCGAAGCGCGCGCATGGCATCTTCGCGAGAGGCGCGGCCGACCTGAGCGATTGTCTGCTCGGTCGCGGGGTTGATCACGATGTCTACTTCATCGGTTCCGGCATCGGTCCAGGAACCGTCGACGAAGATCTGTCGGACATTGTCGGTCATGTGGAGTCCTTATCCAAAGCGGGTACTGCTACCTGGTCGGCCATCCCTCAGGACGAGTGGATTCATGATTGCATGCGACTTTGAATGCGTCTAGACATGTCTTATGGTGTGCAGAGGGTAAGGGGCGCCCCGGGCGCCGTGCGAGAGTGTGATCGTCATTCGGCCCTTAGGAGAACAGCATGAGCCAACCGGTGTTGTTGGTGCACGGCGCATTTACCGGTGCGTGGGCATGGAGGCCGGTTCTGGGCGAGCTGGAACGGCGCGGTATCGATGCATCTGCGATCGATCTACCCAGTCGACGTGCGGGGGGCACCTTCGCCGCCGACGTCGCTTCCGTACGCGGGGCCTTGAAGGACCTCCGTGGACCTGCTGTGCTTGTCGGCCACTCGTACGCGGGCGCTGTGATAACCGCAGCCTCTGCAAACAACGACGATGTCGCTCGACTGGTCTATGTATGTGCGGCTCTCCCACAGGAAGGCGAATCGGTTTCCGCGTTGATGCAACGGGATCCCGATCCGGGACAGTTGGGATCGGCCATCAGACCCACCGACGACGGCATGGCGGCATTGGATCCGGTCGGAGCGAAAGCCCACCTCTGCAACGACGCAACAGACGCGCAGGCGGCCCCCTTCATCGAGTCGCTCGGATCGCATGCTCTGGCAACCTTCGGAGAAGCGGTACACGACCTCGGGTGGAAGAACCATCCGGTCACATACATACTGTGCACTCGGGACAAGACCTTTTCCCCGGCACTGCAACGCGAATTCGCCCGCCATGCCGAAACGGTCGTCGAAGTGGACTCGGGACACTGCCCGATGCTCACCCGCCCGGCGGCGGTGGCCGATGCGATCACCGCCACGGAGCGTCGGTAGACGCACCACCGAATTCGGATGTGCTCATGTGATCCTTGCCATTTTCTTGTGAACCGGTTTCGAGCGCAGTCGGATTCGATGACCAGTTCGCTGCAGTTCTCTCTGGGACGGCCTGCCCGCCCCGCCCGGGCAGGCACAAGTGCGGCTTTGGTAAGTGAGTCGATTCGGGTCGAGGTGAACGCTCATGCGGATCGTTCACCGAGGATGCGGTTCGCTCGGTCGCCGAGGTCGCGTCGTGTCCACGGCGTCCTGTCCGAGTCCGGGCCGGCACCAAGCGTCAACACAAGACAAGGAGCACGTGATGCCCGAAGCTGTGATTGTGTCCGCCGCCCGTTCGCCCATCGGGCGGGCGATGAAGGGGTCGCTCAAGACGGTGCGCCCGGACGACCTGGCCACCCAGATGGTCGCGGCCGCCCTGGCGAAGGTGCCGGAGCTGGACCCCGCCCGGATCGACGACCTGATGCTCGGCTGCGGCCAGCCCGCCGGCCAGTCCGGGTTCAACATCGCCCGCGTCGTCGCGGTGCAGCTGGGCTACGACTTCCTGCCCGGCGTGACCGTCAACCGCTACTGCTCGTCGTCGCTGCAGACCACCCGCATGGCGCTGCACGCGATCAAGGCCGGCGAGGGGGAGGTGTTCGTCTCCGCCGGCGTCGAGTCCGTCTCGAGCTTCGTCACCGGCAACGCCGACGGCCTGCCGAACACCAAGAACCCGCTCTTCGCCGACGCCGAGGCCCGCACCGCCACGCTCGCCGAGGGCGGCACCGCGTGGACCGACCCGCGCAGCGAGGGTCTGCTGCCCGACGTGTACATCGCGATGGGTCAGACCGCGGAGAACGTCGCCGCGCTGACCGGCATCTCCCGCGAGGACCAGGACCGGTGGGGCGTGCGGTCGCAGAACCGGGCCGAGGAAGCCATCAAGTCCGGCTTCTTCGAGCGCGAGATCAGCCCCGTGACCCTGGCCGACGGCACCGTCGTGACCACCGACGACGGCCCGCGGCCCGGCACCACCTACGAGGCCGTGAGCCAGCTGGGGCCGGTGTTCCGCCCCGACGGCACCATCACCGCGGGCAACGCCTGCCCGCTCAACGACGGCGCCGCGGCCCTGGTGATCATGTCCGACACCAAGGCCAAGGAGCTCGGTCTGACCCCGCTGGCGCGGATCGTCTCGACCGGCGTGTCCGGCCTGTCGCCGGAGATCATGGGTCTGGGCCCGATCGAGGCGGTCAGGAAGGCTCTCGCCCATGCCGGCAAGACCATCTCCGACATCGACCTGTTCGAGATCAACGAGGCGTTCGCCGTGCAGGTGCTCGGCTCCGCCCGGGAGCTCGGCATCGACGAGGACAGGCTCAACGTCTCCGGTGGTGCGATCGCCCTCGGCCACCCGTTCGGCATGACCGGCGCGCGGATCACCGCCACCCTGCTCAACAACCTGCAGACCCACGACAAGCAGTTCGGCGTGGAGACCATGTGCGTCGGTGGCGGCCAGGGCATGGCGATGGTCCTCGAGCGCCTGAGCTGATCCGAAGTCAACGTGAACCGCCTTGGATCCGGTAGAGACGTTATTCAGGACACCTCAAGGAAAGGATGTCTCATTGGGGAGTTTTCCAGTACGTCGGAGCGGCGGCGAGTTGCAGAAAGCCGGCGAAGTGCTTGTTATGGCGTTCATGGCGGATGGTCCGCCGCCGGTCTCCGGTTAGCCATGCCGACGATCGTGGTCGGCGTAGGTATCGATGACGTCCTGGTAGACCCGCTACGTGATCGCGAACGGCGGGTGCTGTTCCTCGCCGAATACCGCTTCGAGACTTCGGCGTTGCGGATCGCTGAGCAGTTCCTGCCGGGTGCGGGCGGTGCGGCGAAGGCCGTAGAGCGGATCCCCCGAACGGCCGCGGTGCCCACAGGTGTGCTGCTGCACGCGCTGGCGACACAGATCCAGCTTCGTCCCGGTCAGAGCCACCACGTGGAACGGATCCATCACCGTCGCCGCATCGGGAACCCTGCTGGTCGCGGCGTGCTTGTAGCCGCCGAACCCGTCCATCGCCACCACTTCGATACGTCCCGAAAGCGGCGCTCTGCCGGTCGAGCCAGGTGGTGAGGACCGCCCAAGATCTCAGGTTCGGACGCAGGGCTCCCGAGTGCTCGGATGACGATCGGTGTAGGAACATTCATCATCTACCACCCGGAGCCCGTCTCACGTCGACGACGCCGACCGCACCGAACGCATTGTTACAGCCTGAACCGGGGGTTCCATACCACGGATTGTCGCAGATTCGACTTCTTGCTACCGCGACATGAGCACTCTCCTGGGTCCCGACGTCGCCGTCACCCGTCGGCCATGTGCCCAGAGCCCTACAGCGACTCTGATCTCAGTATCGCGCGCCCAGTGATTCATGCCACACCACCTCTTAGTCTCGACGGTGCCCTGATGCATGCGCATCGATCGCGCTCACCCGCGTTGATCGACGCCTACGGATCATCGACCGATTCAGAAGTTTCACATGGTGAGGAGTTGTCGTGACCACAGCTGACCGAGTAGAGGTGCAGGACGAGAGCAGCATGCCGGCTGATGCCGCACAGCCGGCGGCTCGTCAGGTCGGGGACGGAGCGTCCGGCCGCTCGGACCATTCGTGGATGGGCACCGAGGTCCCTCACGTCGTGATCTCGCTGGAAAAGTGCATGGGTGTGTGGGCAGCGGCCACAGATCCCCGTTCCGATCGAGTGTTGCTGTATCTGCACGCCGGGGGGCGCCGCTGCTGCAAACTGCCGAGCCATCGTCGTCTGGTGTCGCGGCTGTGCGATGCGCTGGACGCCTCGGTGCTCGTGGTCGACTATCGGACGGCGCCCGAGTACACCGTCGGGGACGGTATCGACGACGCGGTGGGCGCCTATCGGCTGCTCATGGCAGCAGGTTACGACTCCGAACACATCGTTCTGGCAGTCGATTGCGCAGACGGTGACCTCGCGGTGATGGTACCGATGGTGTTCAGGGACCTCGGACTCCCGGACCCCGCATCCGTCGTGATGATGTCCGCATTGGAGGACGGCGGCGAACTCGATGACACATCGCATCAAGCTGCCACACCGGGTTGCGCGCTCTTGCCGTCAACTCCACGTGCCTTGACGCCGCCACTGCACTGATCGCCTCGAGTCGTCACGGACCCATCCCGGGACGGTAGGCTCGGGGAGTGGGACGTATCCAGCACTCGGACGACGAGGACTGCGGAGGTCACCAAGGTCGAGTCGATGCACGATCCTGACCCCTCGGTGCGGGCGCTTGTGATGCGCGTTGCTGCGGTCGCCGGTAAGCACGCCGATGAGATTGCCTCCCTATTGGTCGACGAAGCCGTCAACGAAGTCGAAGAGATCAAGGTCGATCAACGCCTCCTCGAGTTGGCGACTGCGGGAGCCCAGGCCGCGGTCGTCACCAACCTGCAGATGCTCGAGCATGACCTCGACGTCTCCTCGATGGAGGTGCCGGGGGCCGTTGTGGAGTATGCACGTGTGGTCGCGCAGCGTGGTTTTCCCTTCGACCTCCTGGAGCGGGGGACCCGCGTGACGCGCAACGTGATGCTGCGCTGGTGCCTGGAACGGCTCGGAGAGTTGGGTGACGACCCGGTCGTCGTGGCAAGGTCCGCCGTCGACCTCATGACGCGACTGACCACATGGACCGATGATCTCTATCGTCAGGTCTTGCACCATTACGAGATCGCACGCGAGACATGGTTGCGGGAGCGTACTGCTGCTCGAACGGCCCTCATCGAAGCTATCCTCGCTGGGCGCTCTGTCGATGTCGGAGACGTCGAGAGAGCGTTCTCCTACCGTCTGAACCAATGGCACGTGGGGGTCATCGCGTGGATCGATCGGTCGACCTCCGAGGATCGGCTGGCCCGACTGGAGAGTGCGGTTTCCGTACTCGCCAAACGATGTGGTGCACAGTCGCGTCCATTGTTCGAACCTCGCGATGAGCGCACCGCGTGGGCGTGGCTACCGCTGGGGGCCGACGCGGGGGTCGACCTCTTCGAGATCGCGTCGACCTTCGACGGGGGTGACGATTCGGTGACCATGGCCATAGGCGCGATGCACGAGGGAGTCGAAGGCTTCGTTCGCACGCATCGGCAGGCCACTCGGGCGGCGATGGTGGCACGGGCCTCGCAAGTTCCCAAACTTCGTGTGGTGTTCAGTGAGAGCGCAGGCTCGGTGGCGCTGATGTGCTCAGACCTCGGCCTTGCGAGCGAATGGGTGCGGGATGTGCTGGGACCGTTGGCCGTTGACGACCCGCCGATGGCACAGTACCGAGAAACGCTGCGTACATTCTTGGCGAGTGGTGGCAGTTACGCCACCACCGCCGTCATCCTCACCATGCACAAGAACTCGGTCATGTACCGACTCCGAAAGATCGAGCAACTACTCGGGCGTAGCGTCCGAGAGAGACGACTCGACGTGGAGAATGCTCTCGCATTGTGCGAGTGGCTCGGTTCCGCTGTCATGGAGCCGAGCGTTCGCAGCGACTGAGCTTGGTTTTAGTGAGGTTAGGTGGGTCTCCGACGCACTGCCGGGCAGCACCCACGATCTGACCGCCGCCCGAACGCACCGGATCACCGGGGCTCTGTACGCCGCCACGACCCTGCCGCCCTCGCGGACAAGGGCTACCAGGACACCGGCATCGGCATCCATACCCCCACGAAGGTCCCTGCCGACGGCAACTCCCTCGATGTGGACCCCGTTTGCCGCCACACGCTGCTGTCCGGACCTCGGTGCCTCGGCGAATGCGCCGCCGCGCTGCTCACCACCCGGTGAAAGGTCCTCGACAGGATCACGCTGTGTCCCAACCGAATCGGTTCCATCGCCAAGGCATCGCTCGTACTGACACAATTTGAGCACGCAGGTCGTTATGCCTCGAAAATGTATCGGATGCCCCGAGATCTACGCGTGGGGGACGCCCCCAGAGTCGATGCTCAGTCCGGACCTGTAGTCGCAGCGACCGCGCCACCCGGGCGGACCTGACCGGAGCCCCGACCGCCGTCACCACGATCGCGGACACCGCCACCACACTCCTCGACAGCGGGACCTCGACCGTCCCGGCGCACTCGCCGCAGAACCAGACCTTGGCGTCGCTCACCATCCCCCTCGGCGGGCAGCTCGCACCCCTCGCGTCCACCCCGGCCGAGGCGCTGTCCGCCGCTCCGCGGGTGCTTTCGGTGCTCAAACTCTCGGTGCTCGAACCCACTGTCGTGCGCGATCAGGTCCTCACCGTCGCCACCGGCCTCACCGCTCTCGACGTGCCCGCCATCGTGCACAACCTGACCCTCCTCCCGCAGAAGGTGGCCGCGCTCGATGCGTGCGGCGCCCACCAGATTGCGGGGGAGCTCAACAACCGGTTCTCGCCCTTGGTCAAGATGGCCGCCGCCGTGGACCTGACCGATGGTGGGGGTACCGCCCTGCACGAAGTGCTCGGGGGAGCGTCGACATCGACGAACGCGATCTCCTCCGCCCCGTCGAGCAAGCCTGGCAGCCGCGTGGTCAGGCCGGCCGACAGACGCGCCGCCACGGCGTCGAGCTGCTGAACATGCCCTGGAGGTACGCCCGCTTGCGGGGGAGGGTGAACGACCGCAGGTAGATGCCGAGCGTCGACGGCGCCCGCACCCCGCCGAACAGTCGGTTCATCGCTCCGGGGCGGAGAACATCGAGGTCGTCGATGCGGTCGGCGCCGGCGAGCATCCCCGCGACGATGCTCGCGGACTTGACCGCCGGGTCGGTGAACCGACGCTCGGATGCCGGCCGAACAGCTCGTGCAGACCGGGTCTCGGCCAGTCGCATCACGGGTACCAGCCCTGCGGCCGACACGAGGTTCGGGTCATCGAAAACCGGCGTGACGGTGTGAGATGCTCTCACCTGCGAGATGCCTCTGTTCCGGTGCCGGAATCTTTGTGTGGTAACTCAAATTCTCCTGCCCGGCAGGGCTCTCGCGTTCTACGACACGCTCACACCGTCACACCCGCGGTGGATCCAGGCTGAACCGACACCCTTGCACGCACAACCCCGCCACCGGCCGAACCTCTGCAAAGGGCCGCGCCGCGTACCCACAACAGCCGGAGAGGCAGGGGGTCGACTGTGCTCGTACAGTTCTTTCTCGGCGCGGCAATGCTTCTCGGCGCAGCCGGTCCGGTTGTCGGATAGACGCTGTCGGACGACCCACGGCCTTGATTGCCGCCCACCGCCTCGTCGATCCCTCTGCGAGTAAGAGAAGTCGCTCCAGCGAAATGACTGAAGTTTCCCCCGTGCAGCATAGGGCAACGCTCACCATTGGTCGATCGACGCCTGGCGTGCCGTAGAGGCGATTACAGGTCCGATCACATAGAGGTCGCGGTCCGCGGCGCGGAGTGGGCATCTTCCCGGCAATAGTGCATATGAATGGCATACCGAGTACAGTGCGTACTTCGGATCGAGTGGGGAAGTTGCCCGGCCGATCCGCCGTCACGGTGCAGCACCCGCTGCGCCGTGACAGCCTCCGTTTCCCGGAAGTCAGGAGGCCAGGAGGCTGAGGAGGTTCCGTGGCTGCAATGTCGAGAGGCCCGAAGACGTCGCTGGTGGTCGCCCAGCAGATCGTCCGGGATACGGCGCGAAAAGGTCTGCAGCCCGGGGACCTGCTGCCCCCGGAGAAGGCGATGCTCGAGGAGTACCAGATCGGCCGCGGCACCCTGCGCGAGGGACTGCGGCTGCTCGAGTTCCAGGGCATGATCGCCCTCAAGCCGGGACCCAAGGGCGGTCCCGTCCTCCTCGATCCGGACGCGTCCCATCTGGCGAGCACCATCATCCTGCTGATGCAGCTCCAGAACGCCTCGCTCAGCACGATCGTGGAGGCCCGCACCGCCCTCGAGCCCGTCATCTGCCGCCTGGCCGCCGAGCGGATCAGCGACGAGAACCTGCAAGAGTTGAAGCAGTCCGTCGACCGCATGCAGCAGTCGTTCGACACCGCGGACATCGACACGTTCCTCGAGACGAACAAGCAGTTCCACGACGTCATCGCCTGGTCCACCGGCAACGCGCTCTTCGGCTACCTGACGGACGCGCTGCTGCGGATCACCGGCGGCACGGTGATGGGCGTCGATCATCCCGCTCCGCTGCGGGAGACGACCCTGAAGGCGCACCTCCAGATCTTCGAGGCGCTGAATTCGCACGACGCGGACCTGTCCGAGGACCGGATGCGCGACCACATCAACGAATACGTCCGGTACGCCGAGCGCAAGTTCCCCGAACTCCTGAGCCAGGTCCTGCCCTGGAACCAGGCGCTCGGCGGCTGAACGACACTCCTTCTCGCCGGACGGCGACATCGCCCGCGGGCCCGCACCGAAGAACCTCTCCGATCGTCGCCCTATATGCACACAGTCAGTAACCCCCGCCCGCCGCCATAGCCGGAACAACCCGTACACCGTGTGCCACGGTCCGTACCGGGAGCCCTTTGCCGTTCGCGTGGCCTTCTGATCCGACCGCTCCGGACAGGTGAACCGGATCCCACGCCCACGCAGCTGAGCGCGGGTACTCGGACGCGAATACGCCTTGTCCGCCACCACCGCTTCCGGACGCGATCGAGGGCGCCTACCACCAGGGCGGGCAACCTCGATCTGCTCGAGCAGTGGCATCAGCTGGGGATCGTCACCGGCCTGGCCGGCGGAGAGGGGCACACTCATCGGCATTCCGCGCCCGCCGACAGCAAGGTGAATCTTGCTGCTCGGTCCTCCACGGGATCGTCCGAGGCATTCTCCGTCGACAGCGAGAGCCTCGACCGCTGATGTGCAGCCCCCTGATGAGAGCCGACGGGTCCGTCCATACGGCAAACTCGTCACCGGTAGCGGCGGACAGGTGAGCACTCGAGCCCCCCGGACATCGAGTCTTGAAAAAGGGCCGTGCCCCTGCCCGTCCGGAAGGCCACTCCCTGGCGCCGCCGGAGCGCGCGACAGGACCGTCGACGTTTTCCGACTGCCCCGGTGCCGGCGTCTCAGTCCTGGGCCGGCCGCAGCACCGAGGGGCGCAGCCGATGGAAGTCCTTGACCCGCAGCGCCCGCAGGGGACGCAGCCGGAAACGGTCGTCGCCGTCGAGCACGTCGGCGAGAGTCGAATCGACCAGCACCGTGCCCGGCCGCGCGGCACCGGTCAGCCGCGCTGCGATGTTGACCGCCGAACCGAACACGTCCCCGAACCGGGCCAGGACCGGCCCCTGCGCCATCCCCACCCGTAGTTCCGGGGCGTCGGGACGGGAGTCGGACGACTCCTGCAGCGCCAGCGCGATCCGCGCGGCGTCCGCGGGCTCCTCGGCGGCGAACATCACCTCGTCGCCCACGGTCTTGATCACCCACCCGCCGCCCTGCGTCACGATCCCCGTCGCGGTCGACTCGAAGTCCTCGAGCAGGTCGTTGAGCTCGTCGGCGTCGATCCGACGGGTCAGACGCGTGTACCCCACCATGTCGGCGAAGCCGACGACCAGGACCCGGCCGGCCGACTCGCCCCCGGCCCGCACCACGTTGCGTCCCGTCGTTGCCACCAGATGCCGTCGCCACACGTACAGCTGCAGAGTCTCGGTGAGGGGCAGGACCCGTTGCAGCAGTTCGTCGACGAACGACCGGATCTCCCGCTCGGACGGGGTGGTCCCGGTGTACTCGGTCTCGAGCCGATCGAGGATGTGGGTGTTCATCAGGGCCACCTCCCACTCGGCCAGCCGCGACATGGACTGTCCCAGCGACCGCGCGGCCGCCAGTTCCAGGTCGGGGTGCAGGGCGCCGCTCGCCACGATCGCGTCGATGTTCCGCAGCGCCGCGACGTCGCCGTCCGTGAAGGTCCGCGCGTCCGGGTCCGGGTCCACGGTGAATCCCAGCGCCTGCCAGAGCCGTTGGGTGCGTTCGAAGTCCACCCCGGCCCGTTCGGCGCTCTCCCGCTGGGTGTAGCGACGCTCGCCGCCGAGCAGGGTCCGCTCGAGTTCGGCCTGCACGGCCTGCAGGAGCTCGGGCTCGAGCTCCGGTTGCTCCGACGTGCTCACGTCGCTCCTTCCCGGCCGCCGCAGGTGACCGGCCGCCCCAGCATGGCCCACCTCGGTTCGGGCGCGCAACGAATCCGCGAGAGTGTCGCACCTGTGTGCGACAGTGATCGCGCCTTCTGCACCACCCAGCCCGAAAGGACGTGGCATGCCGCCCCGCAGACGAGCCGGCACAACCGGCCCGGATCACCTCACCGACGAGCAGCTCGCCGAGCTGACCACTGCCGTCGCGGACGGTCGCCGCGCCACCGTCTATCTCATCGAGGGCATTCCGAGCCTGGGCATCGCCCCGGGCACGTCGGCCCGGGCGGTGTCGGTGGCGGGCCGCACGGTCACCGTCCGCCCCAAGGGCGTCGACGACGAGCTGCCCTTCGAGGCCGAGGAGCTGCGTCTGACGAAGGAGCCGTCGAAGCCGGTCCGCAAGGCTGCGGATCGACCGGCTCCGCGCTCCACCACCCCGCGCCCCACCACCCCGCGCACGTC